>VGZO01000083.1 GCA_016872555.1 Planctomycetota bacterium | reverse complement strand
TGCCCCCTCGCATGGCCCCGTCTCCCGTGTATGCTGATGCCCTCCGAGCCGGGGGCTTCTCGTTCTCGTCGAAGGATTCGACCCAATGGCGACAGCGACGCGCACCCCGCCGCGGACGGACTCGCGGGCGACCGCCCCTTCGAAGCTTCTCGCCGAAGCCCGAGGCGGATCGGTCGAGGCCCTCGGCACGCTCTTTCAGTCGATCCGCGGCCACCTCACGCTCGCTGCCAGGCGCGGGTTTCCCCGCCGGTTCCAGGCGATCCTCGGCGTGTCCGACGTCGTCCAGGATGCCGTCGTCGCCGGCCACGAGCGGTTCCATGCCTTCCGCGGCGGCTCGCAGGCCGAGTTTCTCGGCTGGATGCGCGTCATCCTGTCGCACACGATGGTCGACAGCATTCGCCGGCAGAGCGCCCTCCGGCGACTCGGAAACGGGATGCCGCTCGACCTCGAGCAGATCGGGGCCCAAGCTGCCGCGCTCACCGACGGCTCTGAGCGCAGGCCGCTGCCGACGGTCATCCGCGTCGAGGAGGAAAACCTGGTCAAGGCCGCCCTCGACGAGCTGCCCGCCGACCAGCGGCGGGTGTTGTGGCTGCACCACTGGGAAGGGAGGACGTTCGCCGCGATCGGCGCCGAGTTGGGCCGGTCGGAGGAGGCCGCCCGCAAGCTCTGGGTGCGCGGCTTCCGCAAGATCGAGGAGCGCCTCCGATCCCTCGCCGACGATCCCGAGCCGGGGGCGGGAACCAGCCCAAGGGACTGCCCGAGGGACTGACTGATGGCCAAGACACCGCTCCCCGACAGCGACTCGCCGCCGGACGAGGGGATCGAGCTTCTCGGCCATCTCGACGATTCGATCACCGGAGCGCTCCACGGCACCGATGCCGACGTCGGCGGGCACGGCGAGCCGGCGCGGATCCGCCCCGAGCAGGTCGATCTGCTGCTGCGGCTCCATCAGCTCGGTGCCGCATGGCGGGAGACGACCGCGCGGGCGCCCGCCGCGCGGCCGGCCCGGATCGACCGGTTCGAGATCGTGCGCGAGGTGGGGCAGGGGGGGTTTGCCACGGTCTACGAGGCCACCGACACCCTCCTCGGCCGCCGCGTGGCCCTCAAGGTGGCCCATCCCGAGGCCCTCGTCTCCCCCGGCATGCAGAAGCGGTTTCTCCGCGCGGCGGAACTGGCCGCCCGACTCGCCCATCCGAATCTGGTTACGATCCACGACCTCGGCGAGAGCGACGGGATCACGTTCATCGCCGAGGAGTTTTGCAGCGGCGGCACGCTGGCCGAATGGCTCCAGCGCCATCCTGGCCCCGTCGCCCCGCGCACCGCGGTGCTGGTGATCAAGCACCTCGCCGAGGGGCTCGACGTCGCCCACGACCGCGGGATCGTCCACCGCGACGTCAAACCGGAGAACGTCCTCCTCGTGCCCGCCGCCGGCAACGCGGTGGTGCCACCCGACCGCGTGCCCACCGACGGCACGCCGACGGGCTTCGACGTCAAGCTCGGCGACTTCGGCCTCGGCAAGGTGGACGACGATTCGTCGCACGCCCCACTCTCACAGGCAACCCGGGCCGGAGCCCGCCCTGGCACCCCCGCCTGGATGGCCCCGGAACAGATCGACCGGGCGATCGGCCCGGTGGCTCCGGCGACCGACGTGCATGCCCTCGGTCTCGTCCTCGATCGGCTCCTCACCGGCCGCTGCCGCTGGGCCGGAGCCACCGACTCCGACACGATGCGTCTGATCCTGCTCCGCGAGCCGGAGGGAGTCGAAACCGGAATGACCGGCGTGCACCGTGATCTGGTCGCCGTCTGCCGCCGGTGCCTGGCGCGAGACCCGGCCGAGCGCTACGCCCGGTCAGGCGATCTCGCCGCCGACCTGTCGCGGTTTCTCCTCGGCGTACCGACGCTGGCCCGGCCGCTTTCGGCCTGGGAGCGGGCGTGCCGGTTCGCGCTCCGCCGGCCGGGCCAGATCGCCGCGATCGCCATCTCCCTGCTCGCGTCGCTGATCGCCGGGATCGCGCTCGTGGGCTGGTCGACCCAGACGGCCGCCGCCGCCCGCCAGCGCGACTGGGTGCGACGGATGGATGCGGCGCAGCACCTGCAGCGCGGTCTCGACGACCTTCGTTCCGGGAATGTCGCCGCCGCCCGCGAGCGGTTCGCCACCATGGCCGCGCTCGACCCGGCACTCGATGCGTCGTTCGCCGGGCGCTGGGCACGGCGCCGGCTGCAGAGCGAACAGGCGGTCTTGTTTGGCGATCCCGGCACGCCTGCCCTGCCTGGCGGCCCACCGCGCGACCTGTATTGCTGCGCCGTGTCGGGCGACGGGAAGCGGATCGCGGCGGGGGCTGCCGATGGCCGGCTGATCCTGGTCGACGCCGGAGGCGGCATCGCGCCGACGGTGGTGACGAAGGCGCACGACGAGATCAACGACGTCGCCTTCTCCCCCGACGGCCGCCTGGTCGCCACCGCCGGCGAGGACGGCCGGGTACGGCTGTTCGCGGCAGAGACCGGTGTGCTCGAGCGCGATGTCGCCGCCGAACCGAAGGCGCTGTTCGCCGTCGGCTTCGCGCCCGATGGCTCGGCGCTGGCCTGGGGGGGTGCCGAGCGGGTGCTCACGGTGGCCGCGATCGACACCGGCGACGTGAAGCGGTTTCCGGTGCCGATGACGATCGCGCCCGGCACGCTCGATCCGGACATCGAGGCGATCCAGTTCGTCGACGACGCGACGATCGCCGTCGTCGGCGGCATCGACATCATTCTCCTCTCCGCTACCGACGGCGCGCTCGTCCGCCGATTCGGCGGGCCGGGAGGAAGAGTGAGCAGCGTCGACCTGTCGCCCGATCGGACACGGCTGCTCACCGGCGGCAGCAGTCGAGTCCCCCAGGTCTGGACCATCGCCACCGGCCGACTGGTCGCGTCGTTGCCGCGCCATCGCGACTGGGTGCAGGGGTGCGTGTTCACGGCTGACGGCACACGGATCATTTCCGGGTGCCGCGACGGCGTGCTCCAGGTGTTCGACGCGACGACGGGTGAGTTGCTCGAGCGCCTCCCGGGCCACGACGGGTTCGTCTGGGACGTGCGCCGCGAGCCCCGGGGCACCGTGCTCAGCGTCGGCAGGGATGGCACGCTGCGCCGCTGGGCGGCGGACCACGCCGGAAGTTTCGCTGGCGCCAAGGAGCTTCCGGTGGCCGTCGACGCGAGTGTCGCCGTGCTTCCGGTCGCCGGGAGCGGTGGGGTCGAGGGCCCGAGAATCATCGTCGCGGGCCGGCCGGCGACGACGCTCGTCGTCGATCCGGCCACGGGCCGGGCCAGGGGGCGCCGAGACATTCCGTCGGCGACGACGATCACCTGGTCCGCCGTCGATGGGCCCCGTGACCGGCTGGCGCTCACGATGCTCGACGCTCCCACGTGCGTGGTTCGGATCGCGACCGACGAACCAGGCAACGGTGCGGAGGAGGTTGTCCAGCTCACCGACCACAGCGCCGGTCGCGTCGCCTGGAGTCCCTCGGGGCAATTGGTGATCGTGTGCAACGGCACCACGAGCGTCATCCGGGGCTTTGATGAAACACTGGCGGAGGAGGTGGAGATCGACCGCCTCGCGCACGCCTGCGACGCCGTGGGGTTCGCGCCCGACGGCGGCACGCTGGCGCTCGGCGGGAGATCGCTGCTGCGGCTGATCCCGATCGCACGGCGCGGCCTCCCGAGGCCGACGGGACCACCGCGGTCGGTGATCTTCGACGAGTCGTTCGGAAGCGTGTTCGCCGCCGCCTGGGCCCCCGACGGTCGGCGGCTGGCGGTGGCGTCGAAATTGGGAAACGTCCGGATCCTCGACCCCCGCGACGGCTCCACGCTCCATGTCCTTTCCGGCCACCGCGAGTCCATCCTTGCCCTCGGCTGGTCGGCCGACGGGCGCGTGCTCTACTCTGCCGATGCCGAGTCGCTGAAGATGACCGACAGCGTCACGGGCGTGCCGCTCGACACCTTTTCACCCGGCTGGTCGATCCATGCGGCGGTGCTCACCGGACCGCCGGAGTCTCCCGACCGCTGGCTCGTGGTCGGTGGCGAGGCGGCGTTCCACGAGCGAACCGCCGCTGGCCAGTCCGGCCGCGGCCGGGTGCTGGTGGTCGATCTGGCGCGATGACGCCCCGATCGTGGCTCGGCGTCGGTCAGCGAAACAGCTCGCTGACGGGAATCACGAGCCCCGGAACCGCGTCGCCGGCATCGAGAACCTCGGCCTCGCGGAGGACGGTGACGCTTCCCCCGGGGCGATGGACATGAACCGTCCGGGTGGCCGGATCGACCACGACCACCAGCCGGGTCCCGGCAGAGAGCCAATCGAGCACCTTCTCCTCGACGTCGCTGAACGAGTCGCGTGGCGAAACCACCTCGCCGACGAGCTCGGGCACGACCGTCACGAACCCGCCATCGCCATCGAGCGGGACCGCCCGTGACCGTGACACGAACGCCATGTCAGGAGCCCGCACCGTGTCGGGGCCGCGCGCGAGGAGAAAACCCGTCTCGGCCGCATACACGGCGCCGAGATCATGGAGCTTGACATGGGCGCCGACGAGCAGGCCCAAAGCATGGGCCACGCGGCCATGGCGGCCGCCCGCAGGAGACATCACGCGCAGGACTCCGCGGACGAGCTCACGGCGCTCGCCGGTGGGTTCGAGGAGCGCGAGGTCTGCGGCAGCGACGGGAGCATTCGCGGTTGCCATCAGCAAGCCTCTCTCCACCCGGCCACGACGCGCCCCGACCTCGGTCGATCACGACACTCCGATCATATCTCACCGCGGCACCATGAGACCACGCGCGCCATCCACCGGCGACCGCGGTCTCCCCGCTCACTCCGCCCCCGCGCGCTCCTGGAGCTCGAGCCATTCCTCCTCGGCCGCCGTGAGGCGCGCCGCGACGTCGGTCATCGCCGTGTGGAGCCGCAGAGCCTCGGCCGGGTCGGTTTCCGAAAGCAGCTTCGCTTCGAGCGCCTTCTTTTCGCCGTCGAGCCGGGCGATCGACTTCTCGAGCGTGGCGATCTGCTTCCGCGTGTCGCGGGCCGCGGCGCCCGGCCGCGCCGCGGGCTTCGCGCCGCCGGCCGGTGGCGGCGATGCTTTGCGCGGGCCCGGGCCTTTGCCGCGGCGCGATTCGTCGGCCGCCTCGGCGGCGTCGATCTCACCGGTGACGCTCGCCAGGTAGGCGGCGTAGTCGCCGAGGAAGTTGACCACGCGGCCGTCCTTGACCTCGATCACGGTGGTCGCCACGCGCTGCATGAACGAGCGGTCGTGGCTCGTGAAGACGACCGTGCCCTCGGAGGCCACCAGCGCCTCAGCGAGGGCATCGACCGTCTCGACGTCGAGATGGTTGCCCGGCTCGTCGAGGACCAGCACGTTGAACGTGCCGAGGAGCAGGCCCGCGAGGCAGAGGCGGGCGCGCTCGCCGCCGGAGAGCACGCGGACGCGTTTCTCCACCGCCTTCCCACGAAACAGCATCGCCCCGGCGAGGTCGAGGATCCGCTGGTTCTTGGTGCCGATGGCGGCGGCGCGCTCGAGATAGCCGAGGACGGTGTCGTCTTCGGGAAGGCTCGTGTAGACGTGCTGGGCGTAGATCCCGATCTCGCAGCCGTAGCCCCACTTCACGCTGCCGGCGCGCGGCTCGAGCGATCCAGTGAGGCTGCGGAGGAAGGTCGTCTTGCCCTGGCCGTTGTCGCCGACGATCGCCGCGCGGCTGCCGTGGACGATCTCGAGGTCGATCCCGGCGGCGACAGTGCGGTCGGGGTAGCCGATCGCCATCTCGCGGCAGCGGACCGCGGGCCCCTGGCGGCGGTTCACCTGCGGGCAGGAGATCGCCGCAGTCGGGGCGTCGGCGAGGATCTCCTCGACCTCGAGCTTCTCGAGCTGCTTCTCCTTCGACTTGGCGCGCGACGCCGTCGACGCCCGCGCTTTGTTGCGGGCGATGAAGTCCTCGAGCTGCTTCCGCTTCGCGAGCGTGGCGGCGTTGGTGCGCTCGAGGTGGAGCTTCTGCTCAGCCTGGAAGGCGAGGAAGGCGTCGATCTTGCCGGGGTAGACGGTGAGCTTGCCGTGCGACAGGTCGAGCGTCTGGTCGCACGTGGCCGCGAGAAACGCCCGGTCGTGCGACACGATCAGGCAGGCCTCCTCGTAGTCGCGGAGGAAGTGCTCGAGGAGGATCTGCGTGCGCAGGTCGAGGAAGTTGGTCGGCTCGTCGAGGAGGAGGAGCGTGGGCTCGTGGAGGAGGAGGGCAGCGAGCTTGACGCGCGTCTGCCAGCCGCCGGAGAGGCTCTGCACCGGGCAGGAGAGCTGCGGCGTCTTGAGCTCGAAGCGGCCGGCGACCTCGCCGCACTTCCAGTCGGGCTGACCGGAGTCGCGCACGAGGAACTCGAGCCCCGTCTCACCGGGGAGAAACGGATCATGCTGCCGGAGGTAGCCGAGCCGCAGGCGCGGGTGCCGGATGACCTCGCCGGAGTCGAGCTCCTCCTCGCCGAGGATCACGCGCAGAAGCGTGCTCTTGCCGGCGCCGTTGCGGCCGACGAACCCGATCTTGCCGTCGTCGGTAATCGTGGCGCTCGCCCGGTCGAGGAGCACCTGGTCGCCATACCGTTTGGAGGCGTTTTGGATGTCGAGGAGGACGGCCATCGCCTGGGGCGGATCACCTGCGGATTACAGCGGAGGGCATGGGACTCGAACCCACAACCCCTTTCGGGGCACCACATTTCCAGTGTGGCCGCTAGCCATTCGCTTACCCTCCAAACGCATGTTTTTTGCTTGGGGAGCCCGCTGGCCACCCCGCCAACCGTTCCGGCCGGGCTCCGCCCGAGCCTTCCCGCATGCGGTCAGGACCCCGAGTATAGCGATCGGCCGTGTCGGCGGGATGCTGGGATCCAGGTCTGAATATGGCGGGTTTTCGATCCCATCCGCCCAACGACCAGCCAGAACCCGTATCTGGGTAAAGGGAGTCCGCGCCCGACATATCCACGACGCGCACAAGGCCCTGGGAAGCGGGTGCGGCATCCGCGACAAGGCGATACCCCTTACGCAGTTCGAGCGACGCCGGGACCGCTAGGCCGACCGGACAACAGCCGCGTCACCCACTCCCGTCGCGGTCGGCGAGCGACGCGATCCGGGCGATGAGCGTGGCGCGATCGTAAAGAAGGCGGGAACCCGATGGAACAGCGGACTTGCCTGCGCTCCAGACATCCCGAAAGCGGCGTGACTCGTCGCCGGGCAGTGACGGCTCAACGCCGCAGCACCTTGGCCAACGCCTTGCCCTTGGCCAATTCATCGACCAGCTTGTCGAGTTGGCGGATCCGCTTCAGGAGCGGATCTTCAACCTCCTCCACCCGTACGCCGCAGACCACGCCGGTGATCAGGCTGCTGTCGGGGTTCATGGCCGGAGCATCGGCGAAGAAGGTCTCGAAATCGGCATTCCGCTCGAGCTGCTCCTGCAGGCCCGCTCGGTCATAGCCAGTCAGCCAGCAGATGACCTCGTCGACTTCGTGCTTGGTCCTCCCCTTGCGCTCCGCCTTTTGGACATACAACGGATAGACAGCGGAGACGGCGGCCCTGAAGATTCGGTGTCCGGGCATCGTCGTCTGCCTCCGGTCGCCTGACTGTGGATGGTTGCGTGGGGCGCGAGGCCTGCCACCCCGTTTGCCGCCGCCCGAGATTCGATCCCGGCGGTTTGAAAGTCAACGTCTCCTCGGGGCCGCTCGCGGTCCCCTCGGGGACAGCTCCTTTCGAAGACGCCATTCCTGCCCGAGGCCCGTATGCCCGCACCGATCGCGATCACCGAGTTCGACACCTACGACCTGCGCTTCCCGACGTCGCAGCACCTCGACGGCTCCGACGCGATGAACCCCGACCCCGACTACTCCGCGGCCTACGTCGTCCTCCACACCAACGCCGCCGGCCTCCGGGGCCACGGGATGACGTTCACGATCGGCCGCGGCAACGAGTTGTGCGTCGAAGCGATCATTTCCCTCGCGAGCCTGCTGGTGGACCAGCCGCTCGACGCTCTCATGAAGCGGCCGGTCGATCTCTATCGACGGCTCACCGGCGATTCCCAGCTCCGCTGGGTCGGACCGGAGAAGGGGGTGATCCACCTCGCCGCCGCCGCCGTGATCAACGCCGTCTGGGACCTGTGGTCACGGGCTCGCGGCAAGCCGCTGTGGCGGCTGGTGTGCGAGATGACGCCGGAGGAATACGTCGCCAGCGTCGACTTCCGCTACCTCGCCGACGCCCTCACGCCCACACAGGCGCTCGAGCTGCTCCGCGCCCAGGTGCCGGGCAGGGAGGCGCGGATCGAGCAGCTGCTCGATGCGGGCTACCCGAGCTACACGACGTCCGCCGGCTGGCTCGGCTACAGCGACGACGCACTCGAGCACAAGTGCCGCGACCTCAAGGCGCGCGGCTGGTCGCACTTCAAGATCAAGGTCGGCCGCGATCTCGCCGACGACCTGCGCCGCTGCCGCGTGCTCCGCGCTGCAATGGGCCCCGGCGCACGGATGATGATCGACGCCAACCAGGTGTGGGACGTGCCGGAGGCGATCGAATGGATCGGGCAGCTCGCCCGGTTCGACCCATGGTTCGTCGAGGAACCGACCCACCCCGACGACATCCTCGGCCATCGGGCGATCGCCCGCGCGATCGCGCCAGTGCGCGTCGCCACCGGGGAGATGTGCCACAACCGGATCATGTTCAAGCAGTTCATGGAGGCCGGAGCGATGCAGGTCTGCCAGCTCGACAGTTGCCGGCTCGGCGGCGTCAACGAGGTGCTGGCGGTGCTCCTTCTGGCGGCCCGGTACAGGGTGCCGGTCTGCCCCCACGCCGGCGGCGTCGGGCTGTGCGAACATGTCCAGCACCTGAGCATGATCGACTTCGTGTCCGTGTCGGGATCGCTCGACGGCCGTGTGGCCGAATACTCCGACCACCTCCACGAGCACGTCGACGACCCGGTGGTGATGAAGGACGGCTGCTACATGCCGCCGCAACAGCCTGGCTACGGCGTGCGCTTCACTGCTGCGGCGCTCGACGGCTACTCCTGGCCGCGCGCGGCACCGTGACGACGCACGCTCGGGCGCTCACGCCCCCCACGCCGTCGCATACAGTGCCTCGACGTCGCCCGGTCCGGCGGGCCGGCGCGGATTGGTGAGCAGCGACAGGTCGGCCAGCGCTGCCGGGGTGCACTCGGCTGCGGCACGCCGTGGCACGCCGAGCGCGCGGAGCGACGCTGGCAGGCCGGCCGCTGCCAGGAGCGCCGCGACACGATCGGCCGCCGCCAGGCCAGCAGCCGCCACCGGCTCGGCATGGTCGCTGCCGGGGACGAGGGCCGTGGCGATCCGCGCGAAGCGGGCATCCGTCGTCGGCGCTGCCGCGTTCCAACGCATGACGTGCGGGAGGAGGACGGCGTTGGCCATCCCGTGGGGCGTGCCGTAGCGGGCCGTGAGGGCGTGGCTCATGGCATGGACGAGGCCGACACGGGCCCCGGCGATCGCATGGCCCGCCAGGTGGGCGGTGACGAGGAGGCCTTCGCGGGCGGCGCGGTCGCCGCCGTCGGCGAGGGCACGCGGCAGGCAGGCGGCGATCAGCCGGATCGCCTCGAGGGCGTGGATGTCGGTCGCCGGATTGGCCAGCCGGCTCGTGAACGCCTCGATGGCATGCGCGAGGG
>VGZO01000082.1 GCA_016872555.1 Planctomycetota bacterium | reverse complement strand
CGGTCGATCCCCCGGCGGTTGTGACCAGTCTTTCCCGTTTGTAGACGAACGACTTGAGCGGCTCGACGTGATTGAGAATACTCTCGAGGTGCATCCTGCGGTGGCTCCGGAGAAAGGGCTGGCTATGCAACCGCTTCTTTACCCGAAAGCGCCGCACGATGCTCCTCTCTCCTGGCCCGCCCGTCAGGGCGGTGCTTCCAGGCGGCGGAACGCCGCCGCATGCCGGATGTCGCCGCGCAGCGGCGGCTCATCACATACCCATGCCGCCAGCGGCTTGGTGCGATCGCTGCCGGAAGCATCAGCCTCACGCCGACAGACTCAGGCTGATGCCTGTGCCATGGCTCATAAATCTCGGGGTCCGGGGCAGAGCCCCGCGCAGAAACCCAGGCTTTCTACCCACAAATTCTGCTGAAGACCCAAAGTGCAAAACCCGAGCTGACTCGGGGCGTCAGGAAGCCGCAATCGCGTGAGCGATGCGGGCCTGCGGCCAGCGCGCATGGCTCGGAGATCGGGGATTCCGATGCGGGGTCTGCGGAGGTGCGCCGCGGGTTGAAAACCCGCGCTACGAAGGGCATGAAGTCAGCCGCGGGTTGGAAACCCGCGCTGCTCTCAGGCACGGGTTGAAAACCCGCGCTCCGAGGGGCAGGAAACCAGGCTCGGGGTTGCCCGTGTCCTCGAGCGGGCTGGGGGAGCAAGCGCAGGCAGGATGCCGAAGCGCAGCGGACACGCAGCGAGCCGAGGGCGGGATGCCCGAGGCGAGCGTCCAGCGAGGGGGCACGGGCGGCCCCGAGCCCGCGCCACGCGAGGCGCAGTCCCCATCGCTCACGCGATTGGGGCTTCCGGTGCGGGGACAGGGGGTGTGCGCCGCGGGTTGAAAACCCGCGCTCCTCTCAGGCACGGGTCGGAAACCCGCGATCCGAGGGGCAGGAACCCAGGCTCGGGGTTGCCGTGAACCCAAACCAGACGAGCTTCGCCCCGCCCCGCATCCGCCGTGCCGAACAGAACGGGCATCCTGCCCCCCACGCGCTCGATGCTTCCTCCCCTCCGCCGAGCATGCCTCCGGCCGGCGGCGGTGCTGAAGCGACGCGCGAGGATCACGTGCGACCCGTATCAGGCAGCCGGTCGGGCATCGCCGCGGGCAGCCACCACGGGCTCCAGGCCACAGCGATCCAACTCCTGATCGAGGCTCACGCCCGCCGGACCGGGCAGGGCAGCAGCCCGGGCCGCGACTCGCGAGGGCTCCCGCCGCCCCGGCCGCTGCGTCGGCCGCCTGGCGCCGCACATGGCCCAGGCCTCTGCGTCGTCGGAGAGATGCGAGAGCAGCCGTTCGACGCCCAGCCGATGCCGCTCCAATCCGTCGCGATCCAGCTCCGGCGGGATCGCGATCGCCCGGCTGATCACGCCCCGCGCCCGCGACCACGGCCGCGGAATCGCGAACCGGTCCCAGGTGCCGGCCCGCCAGGGCCGATCGTAGCCCAGGCCCATGGCCACGATCGGAATGCCCAGGGTGCTTGCCAGGAAGACGCAGCCGGCGGCCAGCCTCCGCCGCGGACCCCGCGGTCCGTCCGGCGTGATCGTGAGGTTCCCCACCGCGGCCCGCTCGGCGAGTTCCCGCAGGGCGACCGAACCGCCTTTGAAGGTGCTCCCGCGGACGACGCCGAATCCCATCATCCGCGCCACGCGATCGAGGATGTTGGCATCCCAGTGGCGGGACAGCAGCATCGAGATGTTGGCATGGCCACGGAGATGGAGCGGCATGAGGATGTTCTCGTGCCAGAAGACGTAGATCTTCGCGCTGCGATAGGCGCGGTGCACGGGATCGACCTCCGGATCGGCGTAGTCGATCTGATAGTCGAGCGTGCCCATCCAGTGGCGGATCGTGGCCGACGCCACCAGCGACCAGCAGCCGATCGCGAACGGTGACTTGATCTTCACGGATGCAGGCTCCTTCCTCGCCGATGACGTTCACGCATCGGGCCAGTTTCCTTGAAACACCTCTTCGGCGGGTCCGGTCATGAACACGTGCCCCCCCTCCGGCCACTCGAGCCGCAGCCGACCGCCCGGCAGATCGGCGTCGATGGCCCGTTCGGTCCGGCCCGTCAGGACGCCGGCCACGCACACGGCGGAAGCCCCGGTGCCGCAGGCCATCGTGATCCCGCTGCCGCGTTCCCAGGTTCGCATCCGCACATGGCGGGGCGACACGACCTCGACGAAGTGCACGTTGACCCGCCTCGGGAAAATCGGATGGGTCTCGACCCGGGGCCCGATCGCTTCCAGCGGCACCAGCGCGACGTCGGCGCAGAAGAAGACCGCGTGTGGATTGCCCATCGACACGCAGGTCATCCGCGGCTCGAGGCCACAGCCGGCCCACCAGGCCTCCTCGGCGCCCAGCGCCTCGCAGGCGGCAGCCACGATCCGTCCCGAGCCGAGCACCGGGATGCTCTCGGCCTCGAGCACCGGTTCGCCCATGTCGACCCGCACCTGCGACGTCCGCGAACCCGTCCGCTGCACCTCCAGCGTGAGCACGCCGCGGCCGGTTTCGATCGTGACCGGACCGGCCGGCGCCCGCCCCCGCGACACCACGAGATGCGCCACGCAGCGAACACCGTTGCCGCACATCTCCGACTCGCTGCCGTCGGCGTTGAACATCCGCATCCGGGCCGTGGCCACCGTCGAGGGCAGCACGAGCACCAGGCCGTCGCCGCCGACGCCACGGTGCCGGTCGGCGATCAGCGGCGCGAGGGCCGCGGGATCCGCCGGGGCGCGTTCGTCGAAGCAGTCGACGTAGACGTAGTCGTTGGCGGCGCCATGCATCTTCACGAACTTCATCGGTCGTGTCCCCGCGCGGTCGTCGCCCACGAGCGTCCGGGGCGGTGTCGTCGACCCACTCTACCAAGCCCGATCCAGTCGCCCCCGTTCCGCCAGATCACCGGCGCACCTCGTCTCCGGCCCACGCGGTCCCCGCCCTGGTGGCCTGACGCTTCGACTGCAGCCGCTGGACGGCAGCCGCCAGCGTCGGGAAAGCCTCCGTCGACGTCAGCGGCTCGGCCAGCGTGCCGTCGACGTGCACGAGCACGAACTGGCCGCTGGCGCCTCCCAGCAGCCGCTTCATGGCGGGAAGCTGCGTCTGCGCCTCGCCCATGATCGGCCTGAGCACGAGGTTCACGTTGGAGTCGAAATCCACCTCGCCGTTGCCGACGAGGCTGATCGCGTCACCCGAGAGTTCGATGTTGTCGAGATACGCGTGGGGACCCTCGACGCGGAAGTCGACGACGCTGCTGGAGAACGCGGTCCGGTCGGGAACCTTGACGCGCAGGATCTTCAGCAGGGCCACCATCACCGGCAGCTCGTAGATGTCGGCATCGCCGAGTCGAACCTGCCCTTCACCGACGAGCGAGTGGGTGCCCGCCCGCGAGCCCTGCAGCCGGACCGTCGCCTGCACCTTGCCCCGATAGTGGGAACCTCCGCCGGTGGCGTCGGCGGCGAGTCGCGACAAGTCCGCGTCGGCCAGCGCGCATGAGACCGCGAAGGACGCCGCGTCGCCGGCGGCCACGCTGCCGTCGACGGTGAGCGTGCCGTCGGCGACCCGGGCCGTGAGCCGCCGCTCCGCGGCCCGCGGATCGCCGCCGGCCTGACTGCCGAACCGGGCGCCCTTCGCGTCCATGGCCAGCGGGCCGCGCACCGCGGTGAGCTGCACGCCCCGACAGATGGCGCTGTCGATCAGCACGTCGCCGAGCGTGGCCCACGCCCGGCCGTCGCTCTGGCCCCGGAGCCGGATGCCACCGTGGACGTGCTCCAGCGGCACGCCCACGTCGAGCGTCGCCTGCTCGACGTCGAGCTGCATGTCCCAGGCGGCGGCGGCCGGCCCCGGCACCGTCTCCGGGCGGCCCCCAGGACCGGCCACGGCGACCGGGGCCGTCGAGTAGATCTCGATCGCGCCGTCGACCGACAGCATGCCCCGCAGCTGCACGCTCGACACGGCCTCCTGGAGGCCCCGAGGCAGCGCCCGCAGGACATCGTGGTCAACGCGAAAGCGGTCGGCCACCAGCCGCTCGAAGGAGACGTGCCAGCCGCCGTCCGGGCTGAACCGGCAGGAGCCCTCGGCGGAGACGGTGGTGCGGGCGTGCGATCCCCGCACGTCCTCGAACCGGAGCCGACCGTCCTGCCAGGCCAGCCGTCCCCGCAGCCGCTCCAGTCGATAGGGGAACCAGGCGGGCTCGATCGAGACCGTGTCACCCCGCGGGGTCGCCTGGAGCTCGACGTCGGTCCGCCGGGCCTTGACCCGATGCAGGACGCGGGCGGTGAACTCGGCGTTGCCCCGGGGATCGACGTCGTCCCAGATCCGGCGCATGCCGGGGGGCAGCGCATCGCGGAGTTCCTTCTCCAGCACGACGTCGCTGCCGGTGAGGTCGAGCGTCAGTTCGCCGTCATCCTCTCCGACCCTCACCAGCCGGCCCGAGCAGCGGACGACGCCGGTGTCGTTGGAGCCGACGACGTCGCGAATCGTCCAGTTGCCGCGGTCCATGACCACGCTCCCGCTGACGTTGCCGAGCGGATACGGAAACCCGGCGTAGGCCATGCTGCACCGCGTGAGGCGGATGCCGAGCGAGTTGGCGAATCCGGCCGCGTGCTCCGGGGAGCGGTCATGGCGAAACACGAATTCGAACGTGCCCGCGCCGTGCAGCGACCGCACGATCTCGGCGCTCCGCGGCGGCAGGGCGGCGAGCAGGGCGTCGTCGATCCGCATCCCGTCGCCCCGCACCTCGATGAAGCCGCGGCCGCCGGCGGCCGTCGCCACCGTGCCGTGGACCTGCACCGGATGCCCGCCGGCTTCGCCCGTCAGGTGCAGGGAGAGCGCTTCGTCCTTGAGGGTCACGGTGCCGACGGTCCGATCGACGCGGTAGGGAAAGCGGTAGTAGGTCAGCGAGACGTTCCGGCAGCGGAGCGAGACATCGGGCTGCAGCACGCCCCCCTGCCGCACCAGGTGGGCGCGGACATCCACCTCACCCGCCGGCAGCAGCTTGCTCCAATGCGCGGCGATCGACGGCGGCATCAGCCCCTCCCAGTGATGGCCGACCACCATCCGCTCGGCCTCCACCAGCAGGTCGAAGTCGGCTGCGGCATCCCAGCCGCCGATCCGGCCGGAGCCCCGCAGGAGCGTCGAGCCGGAATGGGCCTCGAGCCGCTCGCAGCGCACGCCACCGCGATCCAGTGCGAAGGCCGCCGACACGTCGGTGATCGCGAACGGCAGCGCGGAGTGCTCGAAGTGTCCCGCTTCGAGACGACCGGCGGCTGCAAAGTCCGCCCGTTCGAGTTCCGCGAGGACTCCTGCGACGCGCCAGTCGAGGTCGAGGCGGCCCCGCAGCCCGGCGATCCAGGCGGGTCGTCCGCCGGCGACCGGCAGCAGCGCCTGGGATCGCGGCGAGACGTCGAGGGAGTCGATCTTTCCGGTGACCGCGAAGCTTCCGTCGACCGCCAGCCAGCCTTCGAAGCCGGCCCGATCGAAGAGGTCGCCTGCGAACGAACCCCGGACCGCCATCCGCCGGCCGCTCGTCGCGTCGTCGCCGGGGCGAAGTTCCGCGGCGATGCTCCGGAGCGTGAGCCGCGCACCGAGCCCGCTGCCTTCCAGGAGGAGCGTGGCGTCATCCACGGTCACCGGGATCCGGAGGCCGTCGCCTGCCTCCCGCGTCAGCCGCGACAGGCTCCAGCGACCGTCGGGTCCGCGGCTGGCGCGAACGACGGGCCTGATCAGTCGCACCGACGTGACCACGGGCTCTCCGGACAGGAGTTCCGGGAGCGACGTGCCGCACCCGATGCGGACCTCCTCGACGGCCACCAGCCGACGACCCTCACCCTGGATGGCCGGATCGTCGATCGAGATGCCGCGCAGGGCGATGCCTTCACCCTCGACGAGACTCGCCGCCTGGACGCTGACGGCGAGATCGGGATACGTCGCCGCGAGCTTGGCTTCGACCCGGCGCCGGAGTTCCTCGCCGACCCGGTTGGAGCCGATGACGACGGCCACCACGACCGCCGCCACTGAGAGCGGCAGCGTCCAGCGGACGAGCGTCCAGAGAAGGTCGGCAAACGATTTCATGGGCGGGGCCGTGGTGCGGCCCGCAGGGCCGCCGAAGTCCCGGGCAGAGAGGGGGCGGGAGGGTATGCGGCGGCCTTCCGGGGGGTCAAGGCTCGAGCCGCTCCCCCGATCGTCGAAAAACCCGCCATTTCACCAGCCTTCGCGGGTTGCTATAGTGCCGCCTCGTTCTTGGCTCCGGGGGGCGCGCCAGGGCCGCGATCGCCGTGACGGCCCCCGTTTCACCTCCGAGGCACCCCGATGGCCGCCACGCACCAGGACCGTCCCCAGGACCGTCACGCCGCCGATCTCTCCGGGGCCTATCCCAACGCCTACCGGCTGCTTTGGGCGGGCTTCATGGCGATCCTCGCCGCGGGCGTCGGCTTCGCCATCCGGGCGGGAATCCTCGACAACTGGATCGAGCAGTTCGGGTTCACCGGGAGCGAGGTCGGCAAGATCACCGGGGCTGGACTGACGGGCTTCTGCTTCGGGATCATCATCGGGGGCGTGATCGTCGACAAGATCGGCTATGGCAAACTCGTGGCCCTCGCCCTCGCCGGCCACATCCTCTCGGCCGTGGTCACGTTCAGCGCTTCGTCGCCGGCCAACGCCTACCAGCTGCTGTTTTGGGGATCGTTCATTTTCGCCTTCGCCAACGGCACGCTGGAGGCCGTGGCCAACCCGCTGGTGGCCACCGTGTTCCCGAACAACCGCACCCACTATCTCAACATCCTGCATGCCAGTTGGCCGGCCGGGATGGTGCTCGGCACGGTCGCCGGCTGGTACCTCGACGACCGACTGCACCTGGACTGGAAGTACCAACTGGCCCTGTACCTGGTCCCGACCGCGATCTACGCACTGATGTTTCTCGGCCAGACGTTCCCGAAGTCGGAGGCGGCCGCGAAGGGGGCGAGTTTCGTCGACATGTTTCGTGACGTAGGCATCCTCGGGGCGGCGGTGGCCTGCTTCCTGCTCGCCCTGTTCTTCGGCGACATCCTCAAGGACTTCATCCCCGAGCGCGCGGCCGTGGCCGGCTACGCCCTCGGCGGCCTGCTCCTGCTCGCGGTGGCGTTCATGACGAAGTTCTCGATCGGGTCGGTCCTGCTCTTCATCCTGTTCGTCACGCACGCCATGGTGGGCGCGGTCGAGCTGGGCACCGACAGCTGGATCCAGAACATCACCGGCAACCTGTTCACGTCGGAACAGGGCAAATGGCTGTTCATCTGGACCTCCGCCATCATGTTCGCGCTGCGGTTCTGCGCCCACTTCATCGAGACGCGGCTGGGCCTGTCCCCGATCGGGCTGCTGCTCGTCTCGGCGATCCTCGCCTTCGTGGGCCTCCGGTTCGCCGGCGGCATGCAGACCTTTCCCGCGGCGTTGGCGGCCCTGGGAATCTATGCCCTCGGCAAGACCTTCTTCTGGCCCACGATGCTGGCCGTGGTCGGGGACCGGTTCCCGCAGACCGGCGCGGTGGCGATGTCGATCATGGGGGGCATCGGCATGCTGTCGGCCGGCCTGATCGGCGGACCGGGCCTCGGCTACTGCAACGACCGGTTCGCCGGCGAGGCGCTCCAGGCATCCGCGCCGGCGGTCTACGAGTCATACCGATCGGAAAAGCCGAGCCGCTTCCTCAACATCCCGAGCACCGAGGTGCGCGGCCTCGACGGCCAGAAGGTGTCGGAGGTGAAAAAGGCGGGTGCGGCCGCCACCGCGGACCAACAGGCGGCGGTCACGGCCGATCAGCTCGGCAACCGTCAAACGCTCGAGGTCGATTCCTACATTCCCGCGACGATGGCCGTGATCTACCTGGCGCTGCTGCTCTACTTCCGCGCGATCGGCGGCTACCGCCGAGTGCAGATGTCCGCGTGAGCCACGAACCGGGCGGGATCCTCACCGCGGCGTGAACCGCACCGCGGTGGCATCGGCCACCGCGCGAACACCGCCGGGCAGGTCGAGGGCCATGGGCGGGGAAGGCTCACGGCCCGCGAGTGCGGCCAGCGCCGTGTAGTGGCGATCGGTCATGTCCCGCTGCGGCCAGCCCGCGCGATGCCACAGGGCGACGAACACCTCCGCGACGAGGTGCGGGTCGAGGCCGCGGAGCCCGACGATTCGCACCGTGATGCTGCCGTCGGCCTCCCGTCGCGAGTGCTCGTCGAGCAAGCGGTCGGCGGCGCTTCGCAGGGCCCGGGCCGCTGCGGCCGCCTGACGGCCGAGCCGAACGATCGCCTCCGTGCAGGCCGGATAACGGGTCCGCTCGCACATGGCCAGCACGTCGTGCCGCACGAGGTTCCGGGCATGACGGCGATCGAGGTTCGAGGGATCCTCCCGCCAGTCTGCGCCGAGCGCGGCGAGGAAGGCCCGGGCAGCGCCCCGCCGCACGGCGAGCAGGGGCCGCAGCAGGGAGATCCCGGGGGCCAGTTCGCGGGCCGGACTCATGCCCGCCAGGCCCGCGACGCCGGTGCCGCGGAGGAGCCGGTGGAGGATCGTCTCGGCCTGGTCGTCTGCGGTGTGGGCCACCAGCACATGCCGGCCGCCGGCCTCGGCGGCGGCGTCGACGAAGAACTCATGCCGCAGCCGTCGGGCCGCGGCCTCGATGCCTTCGCCGCGGCGCGGCACCACCGCGAGCCGGCGGATGACGGCCCGGAGGCCCAGCCGCCCGGCCAGGCCTTCGACGAACGCGCGGTCGACGCCCGCGTCGGTGCGGAGGTCGTGTTCCGCGTGCACGACCAGCAGCCGCCCCAGGGCATCGGCCGGCACCAGCCGATGCAGGGCCAACAGCATCGAGACGCTGTCGGCGCCCCCTGAAACGGCGGCCAGCACGGGCATCGTCCAGAAGTCGGCGGAGGGCAGCGCCCGCGCCACCGCCGCCACGTAGGCCGCCGGGGCGTCGGTCTCCGCCGCGGTGATGACTTCGGTAACTCCCATGGATCGCTGCTTGCCCATTCTGCCACACGCTCGCCGGGGAAGAGGCATTGAGCCGTCCGGAGCGGGTCGCCTACTCTCCCCCCGCCCGTCGGCTTCAACGGCCTCGAACCCGGAGGATACGGTCTCATGCATGCTTTCGGCCTGGGTGGCTTTCGCCTCGCGGCACTGGCCTGCGTCGCTCTTCCCGCCCTCACGGGCTGTTCGACGCTGCTCACCGCTGCCTACCTTCTGCGGCCGGCGGACGTGCCGGCAGAGTTCAACGGTCTGCGGGGCAAGCACGTCGCCGTGGCCTGCCGGCCGATCGTCGAACTGGAGTTCTCCGACGCGGGCTCGGCTCGCGAACTCGCCGGCCTGGTCGGGAGCCAGCTGCAGTCGAACGTTCGGCGCACGAGGATCATCGGCCAGCACGAGGTGGCCCGGTGGATCGACGAGAATGCCTGGGTCGACTACCCGACCCTCGGCAAAGCGCTCGACGCCGACCTCGTGGTGGGAGTCGATCTCGAGCAGTTCCGGCTGCACGAGGGCTCGACGCTCTACCGCGGCCGCGCGACTGCGCGGATCCGCGTCTTCGACGTGGCCACCAAGGACCTCGTGTTCGAGAAGCGGATCGACGACTTCGCCTTCCCGGCCAACTCGGCGATCCCGGCGACCGACCGCTCGGAGAGCGAGTTCCGCGGCATGTTCCTCCAGATGCTCTCGCAGAAGGTCTCCCGCTGCTTCCATGCCTACGAGAGCCGCGAGGTATTCGCGGAGGACAGCCTGACGTTCTGAGGACATGGCTGGCACGGCCATCCTGGCCGTCCAGCCTGAAGCCCGGCGGGGCGAAGCCAAGGTTCGCCGCGCCGGGCGACGCCGCCATCACGGCGGCGTCCATCACGCCAAGCTCTGGACACGGCTGGCACGGCCATCCTGGCCGTCCAGCCTGAAGCCCGGCGGGGCGAAGCCAAGGTTCGCCGCGCCGGGCGACGCCGCCATCACGGCGGCGTCCATCACGCCAAGCTCTGGACACGGCTGGCACGG
>VGZO01000081.1 GCA_016872555.1 Planctomycetota bacterium | reverse complement strand
ACGGGTACAACGCCACGCCGCATGGATGCGGCGGCAGACTCAGCGGGCGAAGGCCAGGGAGGGCTTCGCTCACGGGTACAACGCCACGCCGCATGGATGCGGCGGCAGACTCAGCGGGCGAAGGCCAGGGAGGGCTTCGCTCACGGGTACAACGCCACGCCGCATGGATGCGGCGGCAGACTCAGCGGGCGAAGGCCATGGAGGGCTTCGCTCACGGGTACAACGCCACGCCGCATGGATGCGGCGGCAGACTCAGCGGGCGAAGGCCATGGAGGGCTTCGCCCGCGTGAAGCTACCGCGGACTCGGCACGGGCAAGAGCTCGATTGGCTCCGGTCCGGTCGCGGCCGATGGCGCGCCGTCGGCTGCCACCGGCTCTTCGCCCCCCACCAGCACGCTACGAGTTCCGTCAGCGCCGATGTCGTCGCGCGATTCGGCGACAGCCGGGCGCGGCGACTGCGCTGGAAACTCGAGCGACGCCGCAGCAGCAGTCTCTGGTACGGGAGCGACGGGCATCGCGGGGCGCGTCTTCGGGAGCGCCGACAGCATTCGCGGCGGGGACGGTGCCGGGATCCGGGCGAGCGGAGGCGTCGTTGTGACTGCTGCCGGACCCGGGGGCACGATAGCCGGTTCGACACCGACGGCGCCGGCTGCACTTGGCAGCGGAACCAGGACGACGCGGGGCGCGCCCGGCGGCTGCGACGCGGCGATGATCCCCTCGAGCGGCACTCCCGCGCGGAGCATGCGCCTCACGGTGGCGGGGCGCGGTGGCGGGGGCACGGGAGCGACAGGAGCGATCGCCTCGACGCGAGCGCCCGCGCGCTCGGCGCGGGCCTCGGCGATCGCCTGGCGGGCGTAGGCCCGTTCGGCGATCCGCGTCGTCACACGCTCGGAGCGCGGCGGCAGCGCCGACGCGGGCGGCGCTGCGAGCACGAGCAGCGCCGGTGCGATCAGGAGGGGAACGATCGAAATCGTCGTCTTCATCGAGGTTTCCTCAGTCATCTTTGGCCAGGTCGGAAGGACCACCACCCGACCGCCACCACCTTATTGTTGGCGCGCAGGAGAAAAACCTGCAACTTTTCGGCCGTGCCACGACGGTCGCCAGTCGCCACCACGTGGCAGGCGTCTCCCGGATTCGGCGGAGGGCTGGATCGAGGTGACGCACCGTGGTCGTCCGCAGATCCCCGCCTGGGAATTGTTTTCCGCGACCGCGGTGTAGCATACGACTCCGACGAATGGGGGGCGGGTCCCCTGAGGGCACTGCACGACCTGCGGAGGTGACTGATGGCAGCCGACTCGAGCCAGCAGTACGAGGTCCGCGAGCTCGGCGTCGGCGGCATCCTCGACCAAGCGATCCGGATCGTCCGCGATCACTTCGGCCCGCTGTTCAGGATCGTCCTGCCGCTGCTGGCGTTCAACCTGGTCTTGGGCCTCGTCAATGTCTTCGTCACGCCTGCCGTCAGCCCCGATGCGAGCCCCGAGGAACGCGCCGCGGCGGTCGCCGCAGCCCTGCCCACGACCCTTGCCTTCACCGGCGCGCAAGTGATTGGCGCCTTGGTCATCGGCTCGTGGATCAACGCCGCGCTGATGCACTTCGTCGCGCAGAAGTACCTCGGCCACGCGATCACCCCGGGCGCCGCGCTGGCGCGCGGCTGGCGGCGCTTCGGCCCGGTGGTGTGGACGACTTTCCTCGTCGGTGCCACGATCAGCATCGGCTTCCTGTTGCTGATCATCCCCGGGATCTACTTCAGTTTCTGGTACCTGCTTTCCCAGCAAGTGACCGTCGTCGAGAACATCTCCGGATGGCAGGCGATGAAGCGGAGCCGGGCGCTGATGAAAGGTTCGATGAACACGGCGTTTCTCGTCCTCCTCGTGCTCGGAATCCTCGGGTTCGTGGTCGGTGGCGGAGCGGGTCTGCTGGGAAACCCGTACCTGATCACCGGCGCGACCGTGGTCCTGCAGTCGATCCTCACGCTGGTTTCGCTGACGGCCCTCGTGGTCCTCTACTTCTCCTGCCGCTGCAAGGAGGAGAATTTCGACCTCGAGCACGTGGCCGCATCACTCGGCGCCGAGAGCCCCGCCGTCCGCTTCGGGGACGACAGGGCGTCGATCCCCGCTGAGTTACCATCCACCCGCGACAGCGGCGCCCGATGATCCCAGCGTGGGGAGCGTGCGCGACGCTCGGGGGAAACGAACGTGCCAGTCGTGCCCAGCCCCGGTCCGACCGCCGACGCCGACACGATCCGCCGCGCCGCGGCGGAGGTCCTCGCCGGCCCGGGCTTCCGGCTTGACCGCGGAGGGGGCGACCCGGAGCGATCGCTGCTCATGGAGCTGTTGCTCCGCGTGCTGGCCGCGATCGTCGATGCCTTCCGGTTCCTCCAGGGACTGCCGATCGTCCTCCGTCTGGCGGTGGCGGCGGTCCTCGTCGCGATCCTGGCATTCATCGTGTGGCAGATCGTGGTCTCGATCCTGGCTCTGTTCGGCAGCCGGCGCGCACCTCTGCCCATGGGCCGGGCACGGGCGGAACCGGTGCGGCCCGAGGACCTCGAGGCAGCGGCCGACGACGCCGCCCGGGCCGGCGACCTCGTGACGGCCGTTCGGAGGCTGTTCCTCGCGGCGCTGCGGCGCATCGAGATCGCCTCCAAGCCCCTGCCGCGCGGGCTCACCGACCGCGAAGTGCTCGCACGCACCGCCCGTAGCCCTCTCCACGCCCCGCTCTCGGGATTCGTCGACACGCTCGAGCGGGCCTGGTACGGCGACCGCCCGTGCACGCCGACCGACCTCGAATCCTGCCGCCAGCACCACCGGAGGATCGTCGACCTGCTCGCTTCCGGAGCGAGGGTCGGGTTCGCCGACGGTCGCGGGCGCCAGGGCAGCGTGACACCGCTCTCTGCCGAAATCCGCACGGAGGCGACGGCCGATGCCCTCTCCCCGTAGCGCGATCATCGCGGCACTGGCGCTGTTCGCGATCGCGCTGGCGACAGCGATCCTGTCGACGCTGGCGCCCCCCGATTCCGGTGGCGTCGGCCGCGACTCGTTTGGCGTCGAGGCGCTCGGCCAGCGTGGGATCTTCGACACGCTGGCGGCGCTCGGCATCCCGGTGGACCGGCGCACCGCCCCGCCGCTGCCCGACCTGCCCCCGGCGACGCTCGTCCTGCTCGCCCCGTCGCCGTCGATCGTCGGATTCAATTCGCGGTACCTGGCCGGACTCATGCCCTGGATCGAGGCAGGGGGTCGGATCGTCGTCGCCCCCGCCCCTCCGACCGCGCCGGAGCCCGGTGACCAGGCGCGACGGGGCCGCGACCAGGTCAAACCGGTGGACGTGGCGACGGCCCTCGGCCTCGAAGGTCTCGTGGTGGTCGACGCCGGTCCGGCGGCAGGCCGCGATCGGCAGGGACCGGACGAATCGCTCGCCGGCCGGGGACGGCGCGTACTCGAGGGCATGCTCGGCGGCGGCACGCGCCTCGAAGCCTGGCTCGACGACGTCGCCTGCACCGGCGCCTGGGCTGGCGCTGGGCCCGACATCCGCCGGATCGCCCTTCCCGTCGGCCGCCGGCTCGGGCTCGAGTACGGCGACCACCGAGCGGTGGCGACGCTCGAAATCCCCGACGGTTCCGCGGAGGAGCTTTCCGGCGAGGAGCCGGCCTCACCTGCACCGCGCGTGATCGCCGCCGCCTTTTCCCGCGGGGCGGGCTCGATCGTCGTGGTCGCCGACCCGGCGCTGTTCGCGAACCGGTTCCTCGGCCAAGCCGACAACGCCATCGCCGCGGTGCGCCTGCTGGCCCCCGGCTCCCAGCCGGTCGTGTTCGACGAGTTTCACCATGGCCTCGGCCCCCGCGGCCAGCCGATGTGGTTGGTGACGCGCCCCGGGTTCGGCCCCGTCGCGGCGGCACTTCTGGCGACGGTGCTGCTGGTCGTGTGGCGGCAGGGCACGCGTCTCGGCCCGCCGATCGCCGACCGGCCCGTCGATCGACGCGGCATCGGCGAATACCTCGACGCGATGGGAAACCTGCTGTCGCAGGGCGGGGGCGACCCGCGCGCGATCGTCATCGACGTCCGCGCCGGGATTGCCCGCGAGCTCGCCCTCCGTGCGGGGCTGCCGCCGGAAGAGGCTGACCTCGACCGCCTCGAAGCCGCCCTCGCGCGCCGCGATCCTGTCCACGCTCATGCCGCGGTCGGCACCCTCCGCGACGTCGACCGCTTCCTTGCCGAAAGCCGCTGGACGACGGCGCGGACGCTCGAAACCCTGAGGAGATTGACGCAGTGTCTCTGACCCAGTCGCTCGCGCGGATCCGCGCCGAGCTCGCCAAAGTCGTCTACGGCCAAGACGAGGTGATCGACCTGTCACTGGCGGCACTGTTCAGCTGCGGCCACGTGCTCCTTGAGGGTCCACCGGGTGTCGCCAAGACGCTGCTGGTGCGCTCGATCGCCGCGGCGCTCGACCTCGACCACCGCCGCATCCAAATGACCCCCGATCTGCTCCCCAGCGACGTGACCGGCTCGAGCATCTACCGCGACGACACGCGCGTGTTCGAGTTCCGCCGCGGACCGATCTTCACCAACCTGCTGTTGGCCGACGAGATCAACCGCGCCTCGGCGCGCACCCAGGCGGCGCTCCTCGAAGCGATGCAGGAATTGCAGGTCACCTACGACGGCACGCGCCACCCGCTCCCCGAGCCGTTCCTCACGTTCGCGACCCAGAATCCGATCGAGCAGGAGGGCACCTATCCCCTTCCCCTCGCCCAGCTCGACCGTTTCATGTTCAAGGTCGTCGTCGGCTACCCCGCGCCCCAGGCCGAATTGCAGGTCCTCAAGGAGCACCATGCCTCGGCGGGACTGGCCGCCCCCGAGCGGGCCCGCATCGAGGCCGTGACCGGCGCCGCCGACATCCTCGCGGCCCGGCAGACGATCCGCGAGACGTTCGTCCGCGACGAGGTGCTGGCCTACGTCCAGCAGCTCGTCCAGGCGACGCGCGACCATGACGACCTCGAGGTCGGTGCCAGCCCGCGCGGCGGCCTGATGCTGCTCACCGGGGCCAAGAGCCTGGCCCGGTTCCGCGACCGCGACTACGTGATCCCTGACGACATCCAGGCGGTGTTCGTCCCGGCGCTGCGTCACCGCGTCGTGCTGGCGCCCACGGTGGAGCTCGAGGGCACCTCGGTCGACGAGGTCCTCCGCGACATCCTCGCCACCGTCGACATCCCGCGCTGAGGGAACCCGTGAGTGCCGCCCAACCCCCGTCCCCCGCCGTGACGCTGCGTCCCGGCCGTCGGCTGGTCGCCGCTGCGGCGCTGGCGATCGTCGCCTCCGTACCCGGGTTCTTCGTGCCGGGCTGGGGGTGGCTCGTCGCCGCCGCCGCCGTTGGCCTGGCGCTGCTGGCGATCCGCGACGGCCGGGCCGCGGCGCGGGCCGTGGCCGGCGTTCGTGCACGGCGCCGTCTTCCGGCCGTGGTCGGGCGTGGCCTGGAGTTCACCAGCACCGTCGTCGTCTCCGGTGACGGTCCCCTGCCGCCTCTCGTGATCCGCGACGTCCACCCCGCCGACTGCCTGCCCGAGTGGCACGAAGCGGCGCTCGCCCCCACGGCGGGGTCCGGCGCCGAACGCGCGGTGGCCTGCCGGATTCCGCGCCGTGGCCGCCATCCCTTCGGACCGGTGTGGGTCCGCCTCGCCGGCCCGCTCGGCTTGCTCGAGGCGCAGCGCGTCGTCGAGTGCCCGGGGACGATCGAGGTGCTCCCCGAAACGTTCGCCTCGCGCGACGAGTTGATCAAGGAAACCGGTGCCGCCGTCCTCCTCCTCGACCGCACGCTCCGTTCGCGCGAGATGGGTGCGGGAACGGAGTTCGTCTCGCTCCTCCCGTTCCGCGACGGCGACGATCCGCGCCGGATCGACTGGCGGGCGACGGCCCGCCATGGGGCTCCGGTCGTGCGCCGCTTCCAGATCGAGAAGCACCGCGACGTGATCATCGCCCTCGACCGGGGCCGGTTGATGGGCGCGGCGACCGGCACCGGCACAAAGCTCGACGGCACGGTCGACTCGGCGCTCAACCTGGCGCGCGTCGTCCTCCAGGGCGGCGACCGCTGCGGTTTGGTGTCGTTCGACGACCGGATCCGCGGCTACCTGCCCCCGGTCGCCGGCCCGCGGGCGCTGTCGCGCCTCGTCGAGACTGCGGCGTTGCTGGCATGCGATTACCGTGAGACCGACTTCCAGACGCTGTTCACCGAGCTCCAGCGCCGCGTCACCAAGCGCTGCCTGGTCGTCGTCCTCACCGACGTCGGTGATCTCGAGGCGTCGCGGACGCAGGTGGCGGCACTCGCCCGGCTGGCACGGCGTCATCTGCTGCTCCTGGCGGCCGTGCGCACGCCGCTGCTGCGCCGCGTGACCCGAACCCCTGCCGAGGATCTCGCCGCCGGGGCCCGGCAGGCGGTGGCGTTCGGCTTGCTCCGCGACCGTGGGCGGGCCTTGGCGGCGCTGGAGCGCGACGGGATCCATGTCCTCGACGTCGAGCCGGGGCAGTTGACCGTGCCGCTGATCAACCGATTCGTGGAGCTGCGCGGGCGGAACCTCCTCTGAGGCGCCCCGTCTGCGCCGCCCCGGCCGCCGGTCAGTCGGCGACCCCGGCGCGACGCGCCGCGTCGGCCGACCGCTCGAGCAGCGCGCCACGGCCGAAAAAGACCGCCCAAAACAGAGCGCTGGCCGCGGCGAACGCGAGGCGCTGGTTCGTCGTCAGATGGCTCTGGCGGAGGTAGCTCTCGAGCACCGCTGCCGCCACGAGCAGGAGGGCGATTCCGATGCAGGTCGCCGCTGCCTCGCGCCCTGCCCGGGCCAGTGCCGTCCAGCGTGAAACCCGCCCGGGGTTTACGAAGGCCGCGCCGATCAGAAGGCCGACACCTCCGCAGAGGATCACCGCGAGGATCTCCGTGATCCCGTGGGGCAGCAACCAGGCCCAGGTCTCGGCGCGGAGGCCGGGGCGGTCGTGGATCGCGACGAACGACCCGAGGTGGAGCCCGTTGAAGAGCATGAGGAACACCGGCGGAATCCCGGCCAGCGCCCCTCCGACCATCGCCAACAGGCCGACCTTGAGGTTGTGTTGGAAGAGCATCGAGGCGAAGCCGAACTTCTCCTCGGCGCCGTCGTCGCGCCCGTGGCGCAGCACGGCCGCGAGCTGCTCGTCGGTCGCGCCGGGCTGGCGCGGGTCGCCGTCGGCCCACAGCGCGTGGGCGACGACCGGGTCGGACCGCGACGCCCCGAAACCGATCCCGAGGCCGGCGAGGAACAGCAGCGCCGAGAGCACGTGGAACCGCCAGTGGCGGGCGACGCAGCGCGCGAAACCGTCGGCGAGGAACGTGCCCGCCCCCGCCCACAGGGAGCGGCGCCGCGGCCGGTAGATGACGCTGTGCGCGGCGGCGACGAGGCCGTGAAGATAGGCGGTGAGCGCCGGGTCGTCGCCGCGGCTGTCGATCCGCGCCATGCACGCCGCCGTGCGGCGGTACAGCGCGTCGAGACGGCGGCGGTCGGCCGCCGAGAGCCGGGCCGGCGACCGGCGGGCGACGCGTACCAGTGCCTCGAGCTCGTCCCATTCGGTTTTGTGGCGGGCGACGAATGCCTGCATACTGCCGCTCCCGGGGGCGGGCGGGCCGTGCGGTGCCCGGTCGCGATCCGGCCGACTTCAATACGATTCTCGGTGCACGCCCGGCCCCACGGTAGATCATCGTCCCCCGGCCCCGTTCCCGCCGCAAGGCGGCCCGCCCAGCATGACCGATGCCGTCGCATTCGACACGCCGGAGAACATCCAGGTCCGCTACCAGCCTGCCGGACTGGGGACCCGGTTCATCGCCTGGGTCATCGACCAGACGCTCGCCCTGCTCGTCGAACTGGGGCTGCTGATCGTCGCCCTGGTGACGGTCTCCTCGCTGGCGGCGTTCCGCGAATTCCGCGAAGACGCGGACCGGTCGATCGCGTATTTCGTCGGCCTGATGTTCGTGATCTTCGGCTTGGGAAACCTCCTCTACTACACGTTGTTCGAGCTGCTGATGCGCGGCCAGACGCCCGGCAAGCGCTGGTGCGGCCTCCAGGTCGTGAAGGCTGACGGCTTCGGTCTCGACGCCGGCGGGATCGTCGTCCGCAACATCTTCCGGCTGATCGATTCGATCCCGCTGACGTGGGTCGTGCCGCTGCTGTCCAAGCGCTCGCAACGTCTCGGCGACATGGTGGCCGGAACGGTGGTGGTCTCGGAGCAGCGTCCGAAATTCAGCGACCTCCGTGCGGTTCTGGCGCAACGCCCAGCCGGCGACGCGCGGTACCGCTTCTCGTCGGTCGCGCTGGCCCGCCTTCCCCGGCGCGATGTCGATGCCGTCGAGAAACTCCTCGAGCGCTGGGAGACCGTCGCCCCGGAACAGCGCACGAGCCTCGCCCGCCGGCTCACCGAGGCGATCGCCGCCCGCCTCGCCGTCGAACCGCCCCCAGCCGACGCGGAGCAGGCGTTCCTCCTCGACCTGCTGACAGCGGAGCTGCGCCGCCGCGAGCGCGGCCTCGGCTGACTGCGCCCCGCCCTGGGGAGCGTCACCATCTTCCCAGAACGCCGCGCCCGCCAGGGGCAAAGCAGTCGCCCCGGCATCTGACCGGTTCTCCACAGCGGTTCGACAAACCGGGCAAGACGGCGTCACCCCGGGGTTTCAGGCGATCGGGGGGCGACCGTTCCACGGGCCGCTTGCCCGGCCAATGCACCTTGCCCCGCGGTCCGATTGAACCGGCATCGGGACCTACCCCGCCAACTGCCAGCGGCGGACAAGGTGCCTCACGGGAAACAGGAGCACGAGCATGCGCGGCAGACGCGTGGCATTGTTGATCGTGGTGGGCATCGCCCTCGTCACGGCGGCGACGGCGCCGGGCCAGGAGAGCGACTTCGTCGCCGGGCCGGGACAGGTGGGCTCGTTCGAGCGCTTCGACCCGGTCCTCGTCGACGAGGTCTCGGAGGGCGTGATCCCCTCGGGGCAGGACTGGTTCCTGGTCGGCGAAGGGGAGCGGGGCCGCGTCTACGGCTGGCTCGACGGCGGCTTCGTCGGCAACTTCGGCAACCCGGCGAGCAAGTTCAACGGCCCCTACAACGCCGTCGACCGTGCCAACGAGCCGATGGCCAATCAGGTGTATCTGATCGGGGAGCGCCTGCTCCCCGAGGACGGTGTCGGCATCGGTGCCCGCACCGACGTCCTGTACGGCGAGGATTTCCCCCTGGCGATGTCACAGGGCTGGGAGGTCAATCCCGGCACGCGCGACTGGAACTCCGGAGAGTTTTACGGCCTGGCGATCCCGCAGCTGTACGGCGAGGTCGGGAGCCGCGATCTCAACATCAAGCTCGGCCACTTCTACTCGCTCGTCGGCTACGAAGGAGTGCCGGCCGTCGGCAACTTCTTCTACATGAAGTCCTACAGCTACCAGTTCGCCGGCCCGTTCACCCACTGGGGCGGACTCGTCAACTGGCGCGCCACCGACAACGTCGAGGTCAACGGCGGCCTCGTCAACGGCTGGAACGGGCTGGCGAGCCCCTACAGCAAGGCCAACTTCCTCGGCCGGCTGCGGGTCAAGAACGACTCCAACACGCGCGCCGCCCAATTCGCGATCATCACCGGCGACGAGGCCAACGACTTCTCGCCGTTCTTCCAGCCGCAGCCGCCGCTGATCTCGGCCAACCGCACGCGCTAAAGCCTGATCCTCGAGGCCCGGCCGACGGACAACGTCGAGTACGTGTTTCATCAGTGGCTCGGCACCCAGGCCGAGGGCCTCGTCGGCGGCGGCACGGCGCTGTGGACCGGCATCGACCAGTATCTCTACTGGAAGGTGAGCGAGACGTGGCGCTGGGGCGTGCGCTTCGAATGGTTCCAGGACACCGACGGCACGCGCGTCGGCCTCAATCGGCCGAGCAACCCCAACCACGTCCCGCTGCCGGGCAACTATTACTCGCTGACGATCGGGCCCAACTGGGTGCCCACCGGCAACTTCCTCGCCCGTCCGGCAATCCGCTGGGACTTCTTCGGCGGCCCCGACGGCCAGCCGCGGCGCCCGTTCAACGACGGTGCCAGCGACGACCAGTTGATGCTCGGCTTCGATCTCATCCAGAAGTACTGACTTTCGCGCCCCCGGGCCATCCATGGCCCCGGGGGCTTACGCAGGCGGAGGGACAGCCAAGGTGTCCCTCGCCTGCGGCGGTCGCACCTCCGGGCGACCGTGGCCGCCGCCAGTGGCGGCGGCGGGGGCGCGCTGGGTGATCCACAATCGGCGTGGAGGGGCTGCCCATGCCCCGGGAGCCGGCGTTCAGGCGACGAGCGGAGCCATGGATGGCGAAGCGAAGTCGACATCCGAGCGAGCGGAGGCATTGCCGAGGGAGCCAGGCTTCGCCTGGCG
>VGZO01000080.1 GCA_016872555.1 Planctomycetota bacterium | reverse complement strand
GCCGAAGGTTGTTCGACCTACCGCCGGTCTCCGTGCCAGCGGTGGCTGGGCTGCGCCCAGCACCATGGACGGAAGGCTCACTGTGGCCGCTTGAAGGTGCCTCGGGCAAGATACAAGGTTGTCCACCCTGCCGGCTACGTTCCGCAGGGTCGCGTCGCCAAGGAGGTCTGTCATGGCGTTCACCCTCGCTGCTGCCGCTGTTCCGATTCGCCTGCTCACCGCGAGCGACGCGGCGGCGGGAATGCACGGGCGGTCGACCGTCTACCGCCCCTTGATCGTCGGTCCGGCGCTGTTGGTCCGGTCCCCCGACGGCGGTCCCTGGGAAGTCGAAGTCGACGACACGACACTCGCCCCGCTGGGGTGCGACGACGGCTCCGATAGCTTCCACCGCATCGCGCGGTATCGGGCGCAGGGGTTCAGGTGCCGGTTGGCAGCCACCCTCGTGAGCCCCGGCGACACCTGCCGGCGCCCGCGGCATGCCCGGTCGCACGGTCGCGGGGCAGATCGCCCGGAACACCGACCGCTCGAGATGTATGGATGGGCGCTGATGTATCAGCTCCCCGACGCCAACGGCATCGCCACCGTCGATCCCCACGACCATCACCCCGACCTGCCGGCATTCTTCGAGCTCCCCCAGGAGCTCATCGACCGCAGCGAGCACCTCGCGCGGCACGGCATCCCCAGCCGGCCGCTGGCACTGATCACCGCCGCCTCCGACTTCGATCGGACTGCCGACGGGGGCTTCCGCAACCGCTACGCCGCCGCCGCGCGGTTCGCCGCCGCCCGCGGCTTCAGCACCTCCTGACCGCGCCGCCCCCCCTTCTGGAAATCTCGCTGCCGGACGGCTCTGCGGATGGCTACGCTATCCAGCCGTTCGCCGTGGCGGGACGACGGAAAGGAACGGGGCCATGGACGCCGAACAGGGTGGGGAGGATCTGCCTCCCGAGCAATTCACCAGGCTCCTCGCCGAGGTCCGGAAGGGATCGCACGGGGCCTTCGGCCTCCTCATCCAGTGGAAGCGCCGGCAGTGCGAGCGCTTCATCGCCCGGCGGATCGATCCCGCGCTCCAGTCGAAGGACGCTGTCAGCGACATCTACCAGGATGCGATGATCGAAGCGTGGCGCGACTTCCACCAGTTCCGTGGCGCCAGCGAGGGGGAGTTTTACGGCTTCCTCCAGTCGATCATCGCCAACACGATTCGTGACAGCCGTCGCCGCTTCACCGACACCCAGAAGCGCGACGTCGGTCGGGAAATCCGTCTCCGGGACGACGACGGGTCGTCTCCCGGTTTCGAGCCGGCGGCCAGCGCGCGGCAGCCCGACCGGTCGGCCGAGTTCCACGAGGAGCAGCGTCTGCTCGCCGCCGAGATCGAGCGCCTCCCCGACGACTACCGCGTGGCATGGACGCTCTATTTCGAGGAGGACCTGAGCTTCGTCGAGATCGGCAACCGCATGGGGAGATCGGGCGAAGCCGCCCGCAAGCTCTTCCACCGGGGGTTCGCCATCCTGCGTGAGCGCATGAACGGTGGCCGCGGCGATGATCCGCCCGAGTCTCCGGGAAACCGATGAACCAACCGATCGACCCCGCCGCCGGGCCGGACGGCACCCCCGATCCCGAGACCGTCCCCACCGCTCGTGACGACGAGGCGGGTGTCGAGGCGGTGCTCGACCTCGACGATCTCCTCTTCCGGCGTTCCACCGTGGCAGCCGACGCGGCGACGATCGAGGCGGCCAGCTCCCGGGTCAGCGCCGATGACCTGCGGCTGTTGCTCGCGATCCGCGCCCTGGCAGCCGAGCGCAGGGCCGTGGCGCTCCCTTCCGCGTCCCGCCCGCAGGCGATCGGCCGGTTCGCGATCACCGACGAGCTCGGCCGCGGCGGGTTCGCGATCGTCTACGCCGCGACCGACACGGTCTCCGGCCACCGCGTGGCGCTCAAGGTCCTCCGCCCCGAGGCCGCCGACTCGCAGGCGAAGCGGCGGCGGTTCCGCCGCGAGGCGGGATTGTGCGCGCGTCTGGTCCACCCGGTGATCGTCCGCTTGCTGGAAGTCGGCGAGGCGGAAGGCGCGCCGTACCTCGTCACCGAGCTGTGTCCGGGCGGCACGCTGGCGGCGTGGCTCGAAAAGCACCCCGGCGCGCTGCCGATCGACTCGGCGGCCCGTGTCGTCGCCCGGTTGGCCCGCGGGGTGGACCACGCCCATGCCTGCAACATCGTCCACCGCGACATCAAACCGGCCAACGTCCTCCTCGTCGCCCCCGGCGACGGCCCGCCATCCCTGGCCGATCCGGCGGGGACCGGCGGTGGCTACGACGTCCAACTCGGCGACTTCGGTCTCGGCCGGATCGTCTGCCCGACGACGGCCGAGGACGACGCCCTGATGTCCGACGGCACGCGCCCGGGAACGGTCCTCGGGTCGCCGGAGTGGATGGCGCCGGAGCAGGTCGATTCGGCGTTTGGCCCCGTCGGCCCGGCGACCGACGTCCATGCCCTCGGCCTCGTCCTCGACCGGTTGCTCACCGGCCGCTCGCGCCACGCCGGCGAGCGGCCAAGCGAAGCCTTCCGCCGTCTCCGCGACCGCGTTGTCGCCCCGCCCTTCGAAGGCGGCCCGGAGATCCCCTCCGGTCTGGCGTCGATCGTGCGCTGGTGCCTCGAGCGCGAGCCCGACCGTCGCCCCTCGGCCGCGGCACTGGCCAGCGAGCTCGACCTGTTTGCCGGCACGGGCTGAAGGGCGTCCGGTCGGTGACCGCGAATCCGCCTTGCTTTCGGGAGGACGCGCGGGCGTCCGCCCCCCGGGCGATTTGCGTCTCCCCCTGGATGAGGAAACCATCGAGGGGACGGGGCGAGGCCCCGACCGTCTCGAGAACAGCGCTCCATGGCCGAGCAGAACAACGAGCAGCGCGGGGTCGTCGGCGCGCTCCTGGCGATGGTGGCGGGTCTGCTGCTGCTCATTCCCTGGCCCAGCATCAGTTCTTCGTCGTCTCGGTTGCGTTCGGCCGAAGCGGACACGCCCGCTCTCGAGACAGGCGGCGACTCTTCTCTGCCGAACGAACGCGAGCCCCCGAAACGGGATGATTCGCAAACGAAAGGGATCGACGAGTTACTCAGCGGGTACCTTGGAGTCGGGAGCGCCTCGGAACCCAAACGAAATCCGGCCTGTGGCACAGACACCGAGTCGCGTGAGCAGTCGCTCGAGCTCAAGGCGTTGGTGATGTGCGTCGCAGATCCGATTTTCTCGTCGAACGGGTATCGCACCGACCTCCAAGTTGAATCACTGCAAAAGGCCTTGACAGAACGCGACTATGTCGCTGACCGTTGGTTTTTGCCGTGGAAGTCGGGGGCGCAGCAGCCGTGTGCGAATCAGCCCGGCGCGATCCTCTTTCGCGGGCCTGACAACCACGGTCGGCGGCAACTGCTCGTCGTGTACGTGGTCGGAGAGTTGATGACGTCAGGCGTGAATCGGACCTCGTTGACTGCCGCTCTCGACCACGCTCACGCTTTGCTACGACTGTCGACACCTCGGCAGACCGTGATTCCGATCCTCGGGCCGGTGTTCACCGGTTCCGCTGAGTCGCTGGGCTTGACGCTCGCGGCCCCGCGAAAGGCCGGGAACGACATTCCCGTGGTCGTGCTCAACTTCAGCGCGACCGCATTCGACGTCGACCGGTTCGAACGGCTCGTCGAAGGGACATCGACCTCGTACGCCGCGACGATCGCAAGCTTCGATGAGCAGCGCGAAAAGTTGCTGAAATACGCTCTGGATCGACTTGGCGTCGTTCGGGTCGCATGGCTCACCGAGGCAGGTACCGGGCTGGCCGCAGGAACGAGGCGCCCCAAAAAAAATCAGGCTGTCATCTGGAACTTCGTCTTTCCAACCGGCATCGCTCAGGTACGTGACGCCTACGACAAGGACGCAGCACGCAACACGATCTCCCACCTCGCGAGCCCCGCCGATCGCACCGTACTCCGGTTCCCAGCGGAAGCGCAGTCGAACGCCCGGGACCTGTTACCCCGGTTTTCGCCCCGGATGCAGGGACCGTACACCGAGCTCTCCCTCCGTCACCTCCTGCTCGACATCGCCCGCGACGAGTTCGACGCGGTCGGGATCACGGCGACCGACCACCGTGACCGGCTGTTCCTCGTCGATCAGGTGCGCAAGCACGTCCCCGAGGCGCAGATCCTGCTCGTGGGTGGAGATCTCGCCTTCGAGCATCCGATGTTCCGTCAGGCGATGCTCGGCTCCCTCGTCGTGTCAGCATATCCGCCCTTCATCGCCCATCACCTATGGCTCACGGACGACCAAACGCCGGCGAGCCGACTCGCCCTTCCGACGCAGGCGAACTACGCGTTGTTCAACGCGATCGCTCTCGGGCTCGACATGGCCGGGCGTCGAGACGCGAACTACCGGGGAGTAATTCAGGAATATCACCTCGAGAAGGCTCCGGAGGACGCTGGATTCCGTCACTATGACTCACCCATCTGCGGTGGCGTTACTTCCGCCGCCTCAAAGCGGCCGAGGATTTGGATCTCGGCGGTCGGTTACCAGGGGGCCTGGCCTCTGGAACAGTACGAGCTTCCTGCGGAGAGCAAAGTCGTCCGCTTGCAGACGGCCGACTCTTCCGAAGGATCCGGAGCAGGTCAGGGGGGCAAGCAGTCAGCGCGGCTCGCGCTCCCGGGTATTCACGTGAGCGCCGTGCCTCTGACACAACTGACTGTCATTTTTTTGGTCCTCGCGCTGCTCTCTTCAATCGCGATCCGCGGCGGCTTCGAAACGACCGGCACCGACGGAGAGACGAATCTGCGGGCAGCGGCAGACGAGTGGCTCAGGCCGCTGGCCGACTGGTGGAATCTGCCTCGTGGGGCGCTGCCGGGCGAGCATGTGCGCGGGAGGAGTTGGCGGCTCGGCGGGCCTCTCACCGTCACGGTTGCGGCACTCTGGCTGCCCGCGACAGCTGTCGCGGCCGTGGCATTGACCGGACTGATCGCCGGTGAGAACCCGACCTGGGAGGGTGGCATCCGAGGTATCGCCAAGCTGCACGCATCCTGGTCACTCGCCTGGTTCGTGATCGGTACGTTTTTGTTGGCACCCTGGCGGATCCCGCGCCTCCTCAGACTCCTGTTCGTGCTCGTCTTCCTGGCGGGCTGCATCTTCGCCGGGGAACCGCGGTTGTTGCTTCCTGTTACAATTCTCGCAGCGACTGCGTCGACGCACCTTGCCGCGAGCCTCGTTCGCATTGCAGTTCAAGCGTGGTCGCGGCGCGCCGCGGGCGAGTATGCCGATTACTGGCTCACCGCCGGCTCCTCGATCCTCTCCGTCGGCCTGCTCATCGCGTGTGCCTCGCAATTCGGGATTTCGAGTTATCGGCTTCCCTGGCTGCTCACGACTGCTTGGGTATTCAATGGCATCTCGCCACTCCTGCCCCTTTCGGCCGCCGGTTTGGGGCTGGCTTCCATGTGGTACGCGGAGCTGCTGCGGAGCTGGCGCGCCGATGAGTATCCGATCAGGTCGTCGCTCGGTTCGCGGCATGCCGTCATGGAGGAGGATCGCCGGGAATTGGAGACCATCCGGTATCCGCTGCTCGGATACCATGCCATCGAGTGGATCAGGAATCAGTTGCACTGGAGCCCGGCACACGGCTCCCGCGTTTCGGTACAGTCTCCGATCGGCGTCCTGCAATTCATTTTCCTCGTGGCCACGAGCACGTGGCTCGTAACGCTTGCGATGAGGCTGACTGCGATCTACCCCGACCCCCGCGTCCATTGGGGATGTGTCACCTTCGTGATGGTGGCCTTTCTGACGTGGGCACTGCTGCTCGTCCGGACGCAGACGCTGATCGATCTTCTTTTCGATAGGCTCAGCGCCTTCCGCCGCGAGGTCGACACGCCCGGAACGCGGCTCGAGGAGGCGTTCAAGGAGTTGCACCGACCGAAAGACGTCGCTCTCGGGCGGATGCTCTACTCGCGCCGCCCGCCCTTACCGAGCCTCGACGACATTGGAGCGATGTTCGAGCCGACCGATGGTCCTCCGCAGTCCGACCTGCGACGGGTCGCCGCCTGCAAGCGCGTCATCGGTATCAAGCGTTTCGTCCGTTCGCTGGGCGGCCAGATCCGCTGGCTCAGCGCTGGCCTGATCGTCGGCGCAATTCTGTTGTTCATCGCCTCGACGAGCATTCCCTGCCAGCCGCGGAGTGCTCTGCTTCTCACCAGCACGCTGTCGTTCATCGCCTTCGCCTGGGTGAGCGTCAGCACGCTCGTCCGCATCGAGCGCGACCCGGTCCTGAACCTGATCGCGAACTTGAAAGGGCCGCGTGTCGCCTGGGACGTGCAGACGATCGTGAGGATCGCCGTCCCCGTGGCCATCCCGTTGCTCCTCGTCCTCGGCCAGGCCTTCCCCGATGCATGGCAGTGGGTCGGGGCACTCGTCGAGGGCTGGCGCGGCTCCTGACCGCGACGGTCTTCCGCGCCCAACGCCGCGGTGGATCGCTCCGCCCATGGGCTGCTAGGCTGCACGCGCGGCGTCGCCTTCCAGGCACGCCCGTTCCCCGGGGGCAAGACCATGGCCGCTCGTTTCGTCGTCGTGTTGGCTGTCGCGATCGTGGCGCCGATCGCCCACGCCCAGACCCCCTGGCCACAGTTCCGCGGCCCGGGCGCCCGCGGTGTCGCCGTCGGCGATCGGCTCCCTCCCGACCGCTGGAGCACCACCGACAACGTCGCCTGGAAGCGCGACATCCCCGGCCGCGGCTGGTCGTCGCCGGTCGTCGCCGGTGACCGTGTGTTTCTCACCACTGTCGTCAATACCGGCGCCACCGAAGCGGCGAAGAAGGGGCTGTATTTCGGCGGCGAGCGTGCCAAGCCGGCCGACAGCATCCACCAGTGGAAAGTGATCTGCCTCGACCTCGGCACCGGGCAGGTGCGCTGGGAGAAGCTGGTCCACGAGGGAGTGCCGAAGACGCCGATCCACATCAAGAGCACCTACGCCTCCGAGACCCCAGTCACCGACGGGAAGCACGTCTGGTGCATGTTCGGCAGCGTCGGTATCTGGTGCCTCGATCTCGACGGCACGGTCGAATGGAGTCGGGAGCTCCCGCCGCGGGCGATGCGCTTCGGCTGGGGGGCCGCCGCGTCGCCGGTGCTCCACGACGGGCGGCTGTACGTCGTCGACGACAACGAGGAGCAGTCGGAGCTCGTCGCCCTCGACGCCGCCACCGGCCGCGAGGTGTGGAAGACACCGCGCGACGAGAAGAGCAACTGGAGCACGCCGTACGTCTGGGAAAACCCGCTGCGCACCGAGATCGTCACCCCGGGCACCGGTGCGATCCGCAGCTACGACCTCGACGGCAACCTCCTCTGGTCGATCAAGGGGATGTCGAGCATCACGATCGCCACCCCCTTCGAAGCCGACGGGCTGCTGTATGTGAGCAGCGGCTACATCCTCGACCCGCGGAAGCCGATCTACGCGATCAAGCCGGGCGCCGCCGGCGACATCTCGCTGGCGGCCGGCGAGACATCCAACCAGTTCATCGCCTGGAGCCAGCCTGCCGCCGCCCCCTACAACCCGACCACGCTCGTCGCCGACGGCAAGCTGTGGGTGTTGTTCGACCGCGGCTTCCTCGCCTGCCACGATGCCGCGACCGGGCAGCCGATCTACGCCTCGCAGCGCCTCCCCGAGGGCCGCGCGTTTACCGCGTCGCCGTGGTACGCAGGGGGTAAGGTGTTTTGCCTGAACGAAGACGGCGTCACGTTCGTCTGCGACGGCGGCGCCGACTTCAAGATCCTTCACACCAACGCGCTGGCCGACGACGACATGGGAATGGCGACGCCCGCGATCGTCGGCGACAAGCTCCTCATCCGCACGGCCGCCCGGATCTACTGCATCGCGGCGCGGGGGACGGCGGCCGTGGTGCCGGCGGGTGCCCCGGGTGGCTGACGACCGCGCGGCAGGGCAGGGGGGCGGTACCCGGGGCGGGTCGTTTCTCAGCCTCGCCGATGCCGTCGACCTCGTGCGGCTGGCGCTGCCCGTGGCGGCGACGCGGGCGAGCTTCATCCTGATGGGGCTCACCGACGCGATCGTCCTCGGTCGCCATCGTCCCGGCGAGCTGCCGTTCGTGCTCAATGCCTGGCTGCCGCTGGGCGTGGCGATGGGGTTCGGGATCGGCCTGCTCACCGGCGTGCAGGTGCTCTCGGCCGAGCTGTCGGGGGCCGGCCGCGGTGCCGAGGCGGGGCGAATCCTCCGCCGCGGCCTGGCCGTCGGGATCGGCTTCGGCATCGTCGCGATGCTCGCCTGCATCGCCGTCGCGCGGCCGCTGGTCGCCGCCTTCGGCTTCGACGAGCCGGTCGTGGCCGCGACCGCCGAGTGCACGCGGATCCTCGCCTACGGCCTGCCGATCCAGATGGCGTTTGCCGCCACGGCCAGTTCGCTCGAGGCCCTGCGCCGCCCCGGGATCGTGACGCTGATCAGTTGGGCCGCCGTCCTCCTCAACGCCTGGCTCGACGTCGCCTGGGTGCCGTCGCTCGGCGCCGTCGGCGTCGCCTGGGCGACGACGCTGTCGCGCGTGGCGATGGGGATCGCCGGGCTCGTGGCCGCCGCCATGTTCACTCCGCTGACGACGTTCACCGGCCGGGCAGACCGCGGCGAATTCTCCCGGCAGAACCGGCTCGGCTACGGGGCGGCGCTGGCCAACGTCGCCGAGTGGGGGAGTTTCAACCTCACCCACGTGCTGGCGTCGCTGGTGAGCCTCGACGCCGGGGCGGTGTGGGGGATGGCGGTGCAGGTGCTCGGCGCGGTGTTCATGATCGCCGTCGGCCTGGGGTCGGCGACAGCCGTGCGCGTGGCGGAGCACCGTGGCCGGGCCGACCTTCCGGCGGCGGCCCGCGCCGCGCGGCTCGGGATGACGGTCAGTCTGGCGATCGGCGTGCTGCTCGCGGCGGTGATCTGGGGGGGCCGCGACTGGCTGGCGCGGGCCTGGCTCGACGCCGACGGGTCGGTCGACGGCAAGCGCCTCGCGCCGCTGTTGGCGGCGATGCTGGCGGCGGCGGCCCCGGTGACGATCTTCGACGGCGTCCAGGGTGTGGCGTCGATGGCGCTGCGCGCCTGCGGCGTGGTCTGGGCGCCGACGGCGATCCACGCGGCGAGTTACGTCGCGGTCATGGTGCCGCTGTGCTGGTGGCTGGCATTCCCCGCGGGCTTCGGCCTGTGGGGCGTGGTCGCGGGGGTCGCGGTCGCGTCGATCCTCGCCGGCGTCCTCCAGGCAGTGCTGCTCGAGTGGGTGCTGCGCGGGGAGCGGGCGACCAAGCAATGATTCCTGTAACGATTGGCTACCAGAGGGAGTGGACACCTGCGGCCCTGAACGATGCGTCTCGAGAGAAAGGCCCGCTAGGGTGCTCGCGGCGACCTTCTCCCGCTACGACTCGTCGCGCAAGGCGGTGGCAGATCGGGGTTTGAGCGGGCTCCGATGACTACGGCTATTCAACACATGAGCTACGTCTGAACGCGGTTCATGTCCCGATCACGTCGGCGCGTTCCAGCGTCCGCCGTGAGCTTCCCGTGCAGCCTGGCTGCTGCGGAGCCAAGGGCTGATTTCCAATGAAGACTGTCTCCGCCGGGGCCCAAGCTAGCCCGTCGGAGTGAGCAACCGGCTCCCCTCAACAACTTCCGTCATCGCAGCGCGGCCATGGCAGCCTTGAGGCTCAGCGGTTTGCCCATGCTCTTTTTGGCGAGCAGTTCGCGGTTGGCGTCGATCGCATCGGCAACGCCGAAGATCGCGACGAGCCGCCACGTGACGGTATCGCCGTCGACGAGTTTCGCGCCGTATGGTGGCTGATCCGATACGCGGAAACCGACGATTTTACGGTTGCCAGCGGCATCCGCGCCTGACTTCAACTTTCCTTTTTCGTCAGTGATGTAGTACTGCCAGACATGGACCCCAGTGACGCCCCCGGGGACCGTGATTCGATTCGCCTGCGTCACGACATCGTCAGTGTATGTGTATCTTCCTTTCGGCCTCGCCATGCCATTTTGACGCGACATGGGCGTGCTGCCCGCACCGTAATCGACGGTAATCGTCTGGCAAAAATCGCTACCTGGTTCAGCATCAAACGAGAGGACACCTCCATTTCCGCTCGTCTTGCCCGCCGCTGCCTGCATGAGGTCGAACACCGTCTTGATGCCTGCAGCATCGGCGTCGTACCGATAGAAGAAACCAGTGATGTCCAAGTGGATCATGGCTCGGGCTTTCGTTACTTTAGGTTTCACGATCTACGTTTGTCTGCGTCTCGCGCTTCACACCTCTGTCGGGAAGCTCGACAAACCGCCGCGAGCCGCGGACGCTCTCTTAGTTGTGGCGGATTCAGACCGGATAACCGGACGCCAGCCTTTCCGATTTCACGAAAGGCTCATCTGTTGAGGGCGAGATGCCCTCGCCCCCACCCCCCCTCGCATGGCCCCGTCTCCCGTGTATGCTGATGCCCTCCGAGCCGGGGGCTTCTCGTTCTCGTCGAAGGATTCGACCCAATGGCGACAGCGACGCGCACCCCGCCGCGGACGGACT
>VGZO01000079.1 GCA_016872555.1 Planctomycetota bacterium | reverse complement strand
GCCCAGTGTGCGCCGGCTCCTTCAATCGCTTCTGCTGTGCTTCTCGCATCATTGCCCCATCTGCAATCGACCGATCAACGACGAACTCATGCGGGTCGATTCCAGTTGAGCTAACGTAGTAGTACTAGCAGCCCGTGGAAAAAGTGACCGGCCGCCGGATGCGGCCGACGGCGACCCGGGAAACCCTCGGCGTTTCCCGCGGTCGCCTCAGTGGACAAAGGCCATGGAGGGCTTTGTCCACGGACAGCTAGCGACCTCGTTTGAAGCGGCCCTTCACCGTCCGCGCCTCGATGGCCTGCCCGTCGAACCAGTACTGGAACGGGAAGGGATCGGGGCACAGAGGATGCGGTTTCGCGGCCGTTTTTCGCGGGTGCCCGCTCGTACCGGTGCTGTCGCCGGGAGTCGCCCCGACTTTTGTCGTGCCGGAGTCGTCTTCGACCCGGAGTCGGACTGGTCCGTGCAGGGAGTCTCCGGTCCTTTTCTCCAAGGGACCGGTCGTCCGGCACACCTCCCTGGCAACACGCCAGGGTTGAGTGTGTATTGTCGTGATCGTGGTCGCGGGCGCCCTTGCTCGTGGCGAGGCGGAACTCCCATACGGCCGCCAGACTGGCCGGCGCGGCCGTGGCGCTCGTCTTCGGAAGAACGCGATCGTCGCGTGCTCCGCTCGTCGTCGATCCGGCCTGCGGTGGCGGTGAGACCGTCATGGGGCTGGAACCGATTTCCAACGCAGCCCAAGGCTGTCTCGTGCAGGCCGCAGGCACGGCGCCCGAAGACGCTGATCGAGGTTTTGCCCGCCTCGCGCTTCCCGCAGGCGCGGGCCCGTTCGTGGCCGTCGGGCTCGACCCGACCGCCGGGAGGTTCGCACCCGGCGGGATGCAGTCCGGCGACAAACCGATGCCCTCGTACGCCATCCGGTGGGATGGCCAGGGATTCCGTCCGGCGCCAGAGGCGCTGGCGTGGAGTCGGACCAACGCCGACTTCTGGGCCCACGTCGATCGCACCGCTGCGGTCGTACTCGCGATCGACGGTCCCTGTGGGCTCCACCCCGACGGGCCGCGGTGGGATGCCCAGCGCGCGGCGTGGGATCCCGGTGGTGCCGCGCTCCGCGGCGCCGAGCGATCGGTCGCCGCCGCCGGGATCCACCTCTTCTGGAGCTCGCGCGACACGGTCCTGCACTTCGACGGGGCCAGCCGGTGGATCGCCCGATCGCTGACGCTGTTTGCCGAGAGTCGGCAGCGGACCGTGCCGATCACCGCGATCGAGACGCACCCCCACGGAGCGTTCGTGAAGCTGTGGCGAGTGCTCGGAGGAACGGGGCTCCCGCCGCGAAAGACCACGCCGGCCGGGCGCCGCGCGCGGTGGAGGATCCTGCGCTCGTTCATCGAGGGGCTGTCCGACGGGCCCCCCGCCAGCCACGACGAGATCGACGCCGCCTGTGCCGCCCTCGTCGCCGGCCTTCACCGGCTCGGGCTCACGGTGGCCTACGGCACACCCGCCGACGGCGGTGAGATCTGGCTGCCCGACGGGGAGCGGCTGGCGCGGGTGAGCGGCTGAACCGCGACCGGCGCCGCGATCACGCTCCCGCGGGCCCGGTTCGCTCTGGCGACGGCCAGACGGCGATCGTCAGCCCGCCGTCGTCAGTTCGTAGCACACGACCTCCTCGGCGTTGCGGACATACAGCCGGTCGCCGACCACGACCGGATGATTCCACGTCTTGTCGCCGAGGGCCTCGATCTTCCCGAGCTCCTCGTGCTTCTCGGGGGTCGCCCGCACGAGCACCAGCTCCCCCTTTTCGCTCACCACCACGATCAGCCCCGAGTCGGCGAGCAAGAGCGCCTGCCCCTTGGCATACCGGCCTCCCTTCCACTTGCGCTTGCCATCCTCGAGACCGATGCAGGCGAAGATCGCGTTGTCGAAGCCATAGATGGCGCCGTCGTGGACGAGGATGTCGTTGTAGTCGGGCTTGAGGTCGAGCGACGTCCACAGCTCCTTCCCCTCGAGGCCGTTTTCAGTGGCGGAAAACGCCACCAGCCGCGTGCCGGTGCCCATCCCCGCCGGGATGAGCAGCTTGTCGCCGCCGATCACCTGCGCCTGGCACGCCCGATAGCCTTGGTGTGCGAACGGATAGTCGTAGACGGTCTTGCCCGTCGCCGGATCGAGGAAGTGCGCACCGGAGTTTGACAGCAGGCAGAGATACTCCCGGTCTAGAAGCGTGATCTTCTGCACCGAGCTGTACGACATCTCGCCGGCCGGCGCCGTCCACGCCACCTGGCCATCCTCGACGGCCAGCGCGATGATCCCCTTGTCGCCCTTGCCCCCGGCATGGACGACGACGAAGCCGTTTTCGACACACGGCGAACCGGAAAAGCCCCACATCGGCGGCTCGCTCCGTCCCGCCGCCGCCTTGAGATCGGCTTTCCACACCAGCGTCCCGTCGACGGCGTTCAACCGCACGAGGATCCCCTCTGCCCCGAGGGCGTAGACCGAGCCATCGGCGAGCGTCGGCGTGCTGCGCGGCCCGAGCCCGCCGAGCGACTCGAAAAACCGCGACGGGGTGGCGAACGACCAGATCGGCTGGCCGGTCTTCGCGTCGTAGCACGACACCACCTCGTCCTCGAGGCGTTGCTCCTGGGTGAAGAGCCGGTCGGCGCCGATCGCAAACGAGCTCCACGCCGGACCGATCCGGTTGCGCCACACCTCGCGCGGCGGGTGGGCCGTCCAATCGTCGCTGAAGCGCAGGCCGGTCTGGGCGCCATTGCCCTGCGGTCCGCGGAAATGGGGCCAGGGGGCCGCTTCGAGTGCCGCCAGGAGCGCCTGGCTGTCGACCTCGGCGGGGACCGCGAGCTTCTCCGCGCGGCGAAAATCGTCATCGGCCAGTTGCTCGGCGGTCGGCTTCCAGCGCCAGTCGAACCCGAACGAAAAATCGCCCCACACGCCGTCGGTGCGGACGAGGGCCGAGTAGGCGGTGGCGAGCACGGCCAAGCCGAGGGCGAGCCACGTCCGCCGGATCGACAGCGTGTGCCCGAAGAGCATCGTGCCGATCGCGAACGCCGCGATCGCCATCGGGATCGTGAGCACGATCGGCAGCGGCCCGCGCATCGACGGATGGCAGATCGCCTGCTCGACCACGATCGCGCCGACGAGGCCCGCGACGCCGAGGAGCCGCTCGAACCAGCGTGCCCGGCTGGCCGCGAGCCACCACACCATCACGAGCAAGCCGATCAAAAACGGCCCGAAGGCGCTTGCCATCCAGATCATCGACGGCCCGTTGGGGACGAGCCCCGGCACGAACCGCATGAACCCCATCAGCGGCACAAGCACAAGCGGGATCCACGTCCGCAGGGGGCGCCACGCGTCGGTGCTCGCTGGCGGCTGGTGGCTCGCTGGCGGCTGGTGGCTCGCTGGCGGCTGGTGGTCAGGGTCGTAGCCGTGGTTCATCGGTCATGTCCTCGGGGCATTCCTGCCAGGTGACGGCAGGGTAGGTGGGCCCCTGGCGGTTCGGCAAGCGGAGGATGCGGGCGGCTCCAACGCCCCTCACACCCACACGAACTTCCCGGCATCGAGCGTCTGCTCGCCGTCCCAGCGATAGGCACAGAGAAAACCCCCCTTCGCCACGCTCCAATCCACGCAGGCGACGTTCGCTCGGAGAAGTTCGGGACGCGCGGCCCTGAGCCAGTAGTGCCCCACGAACACCGGCTTGGCATCGGGAGGGTAGGGCACTGCGGCGCTGATGACTTCGCGCGGGAGCGCCTCGTCGCAGTCGACCGTCTCGCCAGGCATCGCGTAGGTCCGCAGCGTGTGGCCCTCCGGTGGCTCATACCACTTCACCCGGGTGGCCGTGCGGTCATGGCCATCCTTGTCGCGAAACGTCATTCCCGGCGGGAGCGATCCCTCCTTGCCCTTGAGGATCGCTTCGACCGGCTCGAACAGGCTGCCGCGCGGCGCGCATGCGGCATGGAGAAACGCATCGCTGACCGGTCCCGCGATCCGCGCCATCCGCGTGTCGTCCCAGCAGGCATGGACCGCGCGGAGGCCGTCGAGGTCGAGCCACAGCGGCACGTGCGGAACCATTGAAGAGTCGACTGCAGCTCGTCGGCGGGGAGCTGCCGCATGGTCTCGGCGTGTTGCCGGCAGTTTTTCTCGTTGCGTGGGCGGAGGTATTCGCCGGGCGTGTCGGGGTCGGGGGTATGGAAGGCGAGGGCGTTGAGCTCGTGGTTGCCCATCACCGCCCGTGCCGCGCCCGATTCGATCATCGGCCGGACGATCGCGAGCGTCTCGCGGATCTTCGGGCCGCGGTCGATGAAGTCGCCGAGGAAGATCACCTGCCGCCCGGGGTGGCGGTGGCAGCCGCGCCGCCGTGTGTAGCCGAGCGTGGCGAGGAGGCGCTCGAGCGCGTCGGCTTGGCCGTGGATGTCGCCGATCAGGTCGTACATGGTCGGGTGGGGGCGCGGGGCGGCGGTTCTTCCAGTCCTTCCGTTACTCCTCGGCAGAATAGTCGCTGTCGAGCTTCTTGACGACGAAGGTTTGGGCGGGGCTGCAGCCGACGCCGTGGAGGATCATGAGGCGGGCAAGGGTGCGGCCGTCGACGAGGACCACCTTCGTGTCGATCTGGGCGGCGTACTCGATCGCGTCGCTCGTGAACGTGCTCGTGGTGATGAACACGCCTTTCCGCGCCCGGCGGCCATGGAGAGCCCCGACGAAATTGTAGATCTCCGGCCGTCGATCGCGGCCGAGTTTTCGGCGAGCACGACCCGGCCTGCCGCGGAGATCGTGAAGACGCCGCAGCGGACCCGCGAAATTTTCCAAGCAGCGTCACCCGAGCATCGTAGTCGACGACGGTGCAAAGCTTGATGGCTCGACCGTTTTCAAGGGTGAAGACGCTGGAGCGATGCAAGGTGGCCATCGAGTGCCCATACCCGCACAGTGGACATGGGGAACTTGTCGCAAAACTGCGTGAATAAATCCTTCACCGTCACGTCCGTCAAGCTGACTTGTCGCTGCGCCTCGTTTGGAAAGTCAACGAGCCATCGCTCGACGCCGCTAGTGCCGCTCCAGTCATCTTTGCCTTCAGGAAGCAGGGGCACCGGCTGCCATGGCGAACTTCCGTTGAGCGCGTTGCGCACTTCCGCGACAAATCGCTTCGCACATTGGTAGCAGTCGTGGCCATCGCGGAGCCGTGAAATATGGTTCCCCGTCTCGATGATGCACGGCACCGGAAGATAGAGATGATCCCCCGCATTCACATGGATCGTGAACGCCCCAAAGGTTGCCGCACGATTCTGGTTTCTGCCGGGAACATCGAGGATGTTGAGGAACACGCTCGTGTCGACGATCACGATCTGCCCCATCACGAAGCGGCCCCGCCGATACTCCGCATCCGCTCGATCCACTCCTGGCCCTGCCGTCGCTTTGCTTCGCGATCGACGGGTTGCTTGACAAACCGCTCGATCGCTCCGGACGTCATCAGATGCCCGAGCGGGCCTTTCACAAGCAAGTCCGAAACGTCCTCCAGTTCGCCGAGTTTCTTGAGCCGGCTGGCGCCCGTGTGTGGGTCGCGATAACAAAACACAACATCGCACAGTGCTGCATCGGGCAGTGCGTCGGCCAGTGCCGGATTATGGGTCGAGAGCAAGACGCGGAGGTTCCGGGACTGAGCGACAGCCCGGATACGCTCGAGCAAATCCCGGGCACGGCTCGGATGAACGCCGTTATCGATCTCCTCGATCACGACAAGACTGCCTTCCGGTGCCGAGAGCATCGCGGATGCGATCGCCAGCACGCGGAGTGTGCCGTCAGAAAGGAGGCTCGCGTCGAATTGCTGCTCTTTGCCTCCGAATGATTCCGTTGCTGCCAGCAACACCTCATTGCGTGGGGTGGTGATAAAGCTCAGCCCGAGGATGTCCTGCTCGGGGAGGCTGCGGATGAATCGGAGGATTTCCTCGCGATGAGCCTGTTGCACTGGATTGACGGTCGCCGCATCGCGTGGCCCCCAAAGCTTGTACAGCACACTCGACAGGTTCGTGCCATCGCCTTTGAGTCGTGTATCAGTCTGAAAAGCATACTGCCTCATGCGCGATGGTGCAGGGTCGAGGAACAGGATGTCTTGCAACAACGTCTGGTAGCGCTTGGCGACCTCGGGAATCACGGACTGGGAGCGTTCGTGTTTTTCGTCGAACCGGGCCGACCCCTCGAGTTGGACGAACACCGCCATTTGGTCACTGACGGTTGTATGCGGTTTGTTTCTTCCGCGTTGGAAGTTGTTGTACGCCACGCCCGCATCGGTTCCGACGCCTTCACTCGGCTGGTCGAGCTGGTAGAGAGGAAGCGTCTCTGAAGGATCGCTGATCGATTCCTCGACGATATGCAGCTCGCCGTCACGTTCTTCGATCGTAAGCGCGAGCGTTTGCCATGTGCTGTCATCGGTCTGGCAGCCGAGCGTGAACCGGTGGCTTGGTTGGCGGCACAGGTCGCCGACCCTTCCCCGCAGGATGCGGTCGCCGGCATTGATGGTGTATTGGATCGAAGACAACTTCTGCCCTTGGGCAAGCCAAGACAGCAGCCGCAGCGCCTCAATCGCGTTGCTCTTGCCCGACGCATTGGCACCGATCAGGAGCGTGATCGGCCCCAAAGGGAGCTCAGCGTGCTCATAGCTCTTGAAGTGTGCGAGCCGAAAGACGGTGAGCATATCACTCCTCCGAAATCACTTCCGGCATCGCTTTGCCGGCAACGTGCAGCCTCAGCCAAACTCTCTGAGTGTAGCACGGACACGCCGTGGAGCGGCTAGTCCACGACGAAGTAGTCGCTGTCGAGTTTCTTGACGACGAAGGTTTGCGCGGGGCTGCACCCCACGTCGTGGAGGATCATGAGGCGGGCGAGGGTGCGGCCATCGACGAGGACCACCTTCGTGTCGATCTGGGCCGCGTACTCGATCGCGTCGCTCGTGAACGTGCTCGTGGTCACGAACACGCCCTTGCGGGCCCGGCGGCCGTGGAGCGCGCCCACGAACTTGTGAATCTCCGGGCGACCAACGGAGTGGTCCCAGCGTTTGGCCTGGAGATAGATGGTGTCGAGGCCGAGGCGGTCTTCGTGGATGATGCCACTGTCTAAAGGCAACATTGCCGTTCGTCACCGCCCTTACCGGTGAGCCGGCCGGCGGCGTCGCCCCAGCCGCCGTAGCCCATGGACTTCATGAGATCGAGGACGACGGGAGAAGGATTTCGTGAAAGGGGGGGATGGGCATGGGAGATCACTCGGCGTCTGGTCGATACCGGTGGCGGGCCGGATCAGGGGCCGGAAAAGGGTCGCTGACATCGGCGAGCGAGATCGATCTGGAAACCTGTTCCGCCCAGGTGAGGATGCGGCGTTTGGCATCGGGGTCGGCGGTGTTGTCGTAATCGGTCCGATTGATCTCCCGGACGTTGCAGTGGGCCCAAGGGTGGCCGTGCTGCCGATCGAGATCATCCGCGGAAGGATCGAAGTGGAGCCACTCGATCCCCGCCGCCCGCGCGATCTCGGTGAGCGCTGACACCAGCAAGCGGGCGAGTTGATAGCGCTGGTCGGGCGTCTCCGACCGAAAGGCAGCCCAGACTTCGGATCGATGCCGAAGCCGGATCAACGAAAGGCCGGTGGCGTCCTTCGGGGAAGGCAGAAAGAGCGAGCGGTGGACGAAACGGGGAGAGGCCCGCGTCGCGTCGAAGTAGAGCGGTTGCCCGCCCTTTTCCTTGATTTGGCGGGCGACGATCTCGCTCCCGTCGACGGGCGGGGTCTTGTCGCGGGCCAAATCGTCATCGTCGATGTCGGCCATGGTCGATCAGGTCGGAAACCGTTCCTCGAGCGTCTGTACGTCGACGGCGACTCCGTCGCGGTACGTCACCAGTTCGATCGAGCCGTCGTTGAGAAACGACGCCGTGCGGATCGTCTCGATCCCGTCGCGGTCGCTTCGCCACTCCACGATGATCCCCCCCGCTGGATCGGGGACGATGCTGATGGGCGTGTTGGTCGGGTCCATTCGCCGCATCTCCTTGAGAACCCGGATCGCGGCGTCGATCGTCTCGTTGCTCGGCGCCGGTTCGGCGATCGGTCCTCTGCCATTCCAGATGCCAAGCAGAGCCTCGGTACAGTCATCCCACACCGCCGCGTGGTCGGCGCGGGAAGAGGTGGCGATCGCGTCCGGCGCCTGTTCAATGCCGGTCGGGCGCCGATCATCGAGCGTCGCGATCGAGGTGTCAGTCGTCATGTCGTCCCCACGCCTTTTTGGCCTCCGCCGAGGCGAGCGCATCGAACGCCCCCACGACGAGATCATGCCCCCATTGGAGCCCTCGTCGGAATTCGGCCTCCCAGTCAGTTTCCCCGCCGGGATCCTTCGGCGACAAGGGCAGCCGGCCCCGGGCCGTGAGTGTCACGAAAAGCAGGTCCTGGAACGCTGGCGCCGGTCCCCGGGCGGGTTTCGGCTCGACGTAGAGCCTGGCCTGCGGCGCGGCCGTTTCCCAGACCCACTGCCCCTGGACGCCGGCGATCGATGCCCCTGCGATCCCCGCAAACGGCCCGGCCCAAAGCCCGGGAAACACCCTCGGCCAATCGGCCGGCGTCTTCCAGAGATCCCCCTTGGGAATCCTGTTGACGTACACGACCTCCCACACGGCCGGCGTCGCCGGCGCTACGCCGACACTCGTGAGAAAGCCGTTCCAAGCCTGCCACGACTCGAGGAAGCGCTCGAGCGTGCCGGTAAACCGCGGGTAGTCGCCTGCGGGATCGTCGCCCCGTCGCCAATTCACGACGAGCCGATTGGCCTGCACCTGCTGGACCCATGCCTTGTCGGCCGAGGTCATCTGCACCCGCGTGTCGGGCTCTTCGGCGAGCGCCAGGCGGAGCGATGGGGGAAGCCACGACCGGCCCCCGGCAAACTCCTCGTTGATCGCCGGCAAGCCCTGCGTGGAGTGGACGATCGGGTAACGGCCGCGCTGCGAGGCCCAGTAGGCCCCGAGATGGGCCTGCGTGAGCCGACGCGGCGCGTCGAACTGTACCGAGATTGCCACCTCGGCGAGCGGGGCACGGGAGTAAGTGGGGCCGGCAGCCACTGATGCGTCCTTTGGATCCGGGAACGCGATCAGTCTAAATTCTGGGCACAGCCGTTGCCGAGGGCTGGGCGGGCTCGGGTTCCTCGAGCAATCGCCCACTTGGGCCCCGGTATCCTACTCCTCGACAAAGTAGTCGCTGTCGAGTTTCTTGACGACGAAGGTTTGGGCGGGGCTGCACCCCACGCCGTGGAGGATCATGAGGCGGGCAAGGGTGCGGCCGTCGTCGAGGACCACCTTCGTGTCGATCTGGGCGGCGTACTCGATCGCGTCGCTCTTGAACGTGCTCGTGGTCACGAACACCCCCTTCCGGGCCCGGCGGCCGTGGAGCGCGCCCACGAATGTGTGAATCTCCGGGCGACGATCGCGGCGGAGTTTTCGGCGAGCACGACCCGGCCGGCCGCGGAAATCGCGAAGACGCCGCAGCGGACCCGCGAACTGCGGTGTCCTTGCCCGCATTTGATGGCTGGCAGCTTTCGCCTTGCCTCGCTGAACCCCCTCCTGCCGTTGGCGGACAGTTTCCCCGCCACTACGATAAAAACGCCAGGTCCGGTGTATTTCCCGATTTTCGAGAGCTCGGCCATGCCGTATTTGAAGTGCCATGAAGCGGGTGAGCGGATCGCATCCGCAATCCACACGGTGAGCGCAGGCGCGCTCCACGAGATTGCCAGCGATCTTCTGCCCGAGACGCGCGCCGAGCCGGCACGATTGGCGACCGAACTGGCGGCCACGGTTCGCCGCGGAGTGGCCCCAGAGCTGCTCGTCGACCTGTGGAACGTCGTTTTTCCCGAGGACCATGACGTGTGGTTCAACGAGGAGACGAACGAATTGCATTACGAAACGGGACTCGTGGAATCGGCTGATTGACTTCCGGAGCTGACTGAAAGGGCTCCACCGTGCCTGCAACGGCGCTCCAGCATTTTCGCGAAGACATCGGCCGGGCTCGTGCGATCGTTCAGCACACCGATCCCTTGCCGACGGCATCGCCTCGAGATTCGCTGCTTCGCTCCGATCTTCTACGGAGCGCTTGGATGTTTGCAGTCGGCGCGATTGACGCGTACTTCAGCGATGCTTACGCGGACCTCGTCGCGGCGACGGCGATTTCCAAGCAGCGTCACCCGAGCATCGTGCTCCCGGACTCGATCCAGAACATCAAAGTGCCGATCCGCGCAGTGCTCGAAACCTACAACTCCAGAGATTGGAGATGGCGGATGGCGGCGAGGACGATGGTCGACTCGACCAGTTTCCTGAGCTTGGAAAGCATCCGGAAGTCCTTCAACCCCTTCTTCAGAAAAAGCCACAAACTCTTCGGCGACACACTGACTGATTGGATCCAACATCCGGCTGCGAAGATCAGGTTGTTTGGCATGTCCGCCAATGTCTATTCAGCGCTTAATCCAGCCGGCAAAGACAAGGCCATGAAGAACGTGCAGTCACAGTTCGCGGAGAGATACGACAGCATTTTTC
>VGZO01000078.1 GCA_016872555.1 Planctomycetota bacterium | reverse complement strand
GGTGACGAGGAGGCCTTCGCGGGCGGCGCGGTCGCCGCCGTCGGCGAGGGCACGCGGCAGGCAGGCGGCGATCAGCCGGATCGCCTCGAGGGCGTGGATGTCGGTCGCCGGATTGGCCAGCCGGCTGGTAGCGGCCTCGATGCCGTGAGCGAGGGCGTCGGCGGCGGTGCTGGCGGTGAGCGCGGGGGGCAGGCTGAGCGTCATCTCGGGATCGAGGATCGCCACGTCGGGGATCACGAGCCGATCGACGACGAAGACCTTCACCGTCGTCCGTTCGTCGCGGAGCACCGCGACGTCGGTCGCCTCGCTCCCGGTGCCGGCCGTGGTGGGCACGACGGCGTGAAACGCCGGCCGACCGCGGAGGTGGTTGATGCCGGGCAGGGCCGTCGCCGGGAGATCGAGGCCGAGCATCAGCGCCACCCCCTTGCCGGTGTCGATCACGCTCCCACCGCCGACGCTCAGGACCGCGTCGGCACCGGCGCTGCGGCCGGCCGCAGCCGCGCCGGCGACCACTCCGAGGCCGGAGTCCTGCGGCACGGCGTCGAAGACGGCGGCGATGTGGCCGCCCACCACGTCGCGCACGCGCTCGACGATCCCCGCCCGGACCACGCCGGGGTCGGTGACGAGCAGCAGGTTCCTCACGCCGGCCGCGTCAACCTCGCGCGCCAGGGCCTTGATCGATCCGGCGCCGGAAAACGTCTTCACCTCGGCCTCGCCACCGCCCCCGTGTCGTCGGCTATTCGTCCGAGACAGCCTCGGCATTCTGCCGCGTGATCAGCGCGGTGAACACCGGGACCGTGATCGCGTCGGTCACGAAACCGACCGAGCCGTCGCAGCGGACGAGATTGGCCCCGCCGGGATGGAAGGCGTAGACCTCCTCGTCGTTGGTGCAGTTGACCGCCTGGGTGCGCGTGGCGACGGCGGCACCGACCGCCGGGGGGACGGCGGAATTGCTCGTCGCATAGGCACCACCCGTCGTCGGATTACAGCCGTCGAACGTGATCGGCGTGCGGTGGTCGGCCCAGATCCCCGCGCCCTGCGTCGTCGTGTAGGTCGTCGCCGTCGGCACGAGCGACCCCTTCCGCCCCATGTTGAACAGCTGGGGGTTGCCGGCCGACTCGACGAACAGCAGCGTCCGGGTCGTGCCGTCGGTGATCTGCGCGATCGGCGTGAGGACATTCGGCCGCAGCGCGGCGCACCAGCCGGAGCCGGGGCTCGGATTGAGCGTGCTGGCGACCTCGGCGCGGATCCGGTTGATCGTGAAATAGTCACTCACCGCGCCAACGATCGTGCCGAACGTCGTGCTCGAGATCGACCGTGTCCGGTCGGGATTGCCCGTCGACGGGCAGAGGAACGTCTTCACCGGGATCGCGATCGCGGTCCGGTTGGGCGACGGCGGCCCCTGGCGCCAGTCCTGGGCGGGGTTGAAGGCGTTGCGGAGCGTCTCCTGCTCGTAGTAGGGGAGGAGGATGAAGAGCACGCTGCGCGGCGACTGGTTGGCGGGGATCGGTGCGGGGAACGCCGGCGCGGGATTGGTCGTGTTGTCATAGCTCGACGGCGGCAGGCCACGCATCGCCGACAGATAGTTTTGTGCCGCGAGGCCGAGCTGCTTGAGCTGGTTCTGGCAGGCCATTCGGTTGGCGCTCTCGCGCGCCGCCTGCACCGCGGGGAGGAGGAGGCCGACGAGCGTGCCGATGATCGCGATCACGACGAGCAGCTCGACGAGCGTGAAGCCGGCGCGCGGGGCAAGGTGGCGGGTCATGGTGCTGGTTCCGGGGGGGCCGAATGAGGAAAAAAAGACGAATCGATCGCCTCGAGCGCGAGCTCTCGGGCGGTGGCTCATGACTCCGGGCCGGTCAGTGCGACGACGGCCGACGGATGGGCGAACATCCGCGCGGCGACGTGCGCGATCCCCTCGGCCTCGACGATCCGCCAGCGTACCTTCCACCCCCGGTCGGCGGCCACCTTTCGGGCCATGGCATACGCATTGTGGCCGCGCTCATACCGGCTCGCCCCCTGCTGCATCGCCTCCGGGGACGTGTCGAAATTACGGTCGGCGACCGTATCGGCGGTGCCGAGGTACAGCGTCAGCGGCCGATCAAGGTAGCGGCGGATGGCGTCGTCGCCGCCAAACTCCTCGGGAAGGCCGCCAAAGCCGAGCGGGTAGTCGAGGTCGCGCGTTGGAAAGAGATGCGTGCCCGGGTTGGCGGCGACGACGCGGTCGGCGCCCGTATCGACGAACGCCGCCGAGCGTACGAGGAACTGCCCCCCCGCCGAATGGCCGATGAGGTCAAAAGGCGCGTCGTCGCGCCCGATCCGGGCGCGAAGCGCGGCGGCGACGACCGGCACGAGGTTCCACGTCCACTCCTCGCGCGGCACGACGGCGCCGTCGGCGAGGAGGTTGCCCTGCTGGTATTTGGTGTTGGGAAACGCTTCCTTGGTGAACTTCGGCGTGGCCACCAGGGCACCGGTCGCCTCCGCCAAAGGCACCGCCCAGTCGCGGTATTCCTCGGCATTGCGCTGGACGCCGTGGAACACCAGCAGCAGGCGCCCCCGCGCCGGGTCGAACGACCGCGGCCGGTGCGTGAACACCTCGAGGTCGCCGCTGCTCGTCGGGCAGCGGAACGAGCCGGCGCCCACCGGCACGTCGATCGCGTCCGCGACGGGGGGCTCCTGCGCCCGGCCGGGCACGGCGCCGAGCGCCAGCCAGCCGGCCAGACCCCTCACCGAACTTCGGCGCGACACCCGAGTGCGGCATCGATCGGGAATGGCTTCTGCCGGGCGCGGGTTCATCGCAGACTCCGTTGGCGTGCCGGACAGCGTCGCCGTGTCATTTGCCTGATGAAGCGCCCGCCGGACGACCGGCCTGGCCGCGTCAATCGCCCAATCGACCACCGCCTTTTCCCTCCGACCGATTCGGTCGGAGAAAAATAGCCGATCGACAGGGGCGCGGTGGCAGGGGCGGGCATGGCGGAAGAGCCCGGCGAAGCCGGCGACGTCGTCAGCGGGCGGACGACGGTTCGTCGGCCGGGCGATCGAGGGTGATCACACCGACGGCGAGCCGGCCATCGGTGTGAAACGGGTCGCCGCCACCGTTGGTGCCGCGAAGCTCGCGGTGGAAGCGGTCGACCCAGTAGTAGCCATCGAGTAGCCCGGCCGCGTTGGTGTCGGTGAGGAGTTTGTTGCGTTCGCGATCGACCGCCGGGGCGATCCTGTGAGTCACACCGCCGGTGGTGCGGCTGATCTCGACGCGCTCGTCGAACGTCGCGGCGCCGAGCCACAGCGGCTCGCCTTCGCCGTCGACCTCCGCCGACCGCCAGAAGCGGACGTGGTGCCGCTGCTTGGGGCTGCCACCGAACGGCTGTTCGAACGCCAGGTCTTGCTTCCGTCCCCAGACGTAGAGATCGCTCACCGGAGCGTGCGGATAGGGTTTGCGGAGGACGACATCGGCCGCGATCCGCAGCGACGTCTCCAGCGTGATCGGATCGGCCGCGTACCAGCCGGCCCGCGAGAGTGCGTGATGGATCTCCCGGTCGGAGCCGATGAACGCGACATTGATCGGATCACCGGCTGTCCCGCGCGTAGTCGCGGTTCGCCGCGGCGCCCGCTCGAGCGCCGGATGGCCCGGCACCATCCGCACGGGCGGACTGCCGGCCGTGGTCGGCCCGGCGGCCGGCACCGAGGCGATGCGGGGCGCGACCCAACCCGCGGGGTCGGCGGCGATCGCGTCGGCGCAACCCAGGACTCCGCCGACGAATGCACACACTACCACCGTCCGCCAGGAGCAATCGGGCGACCCCATGCCTCGCCTCCGTTGATACCCACGGGCGGCCGATCGCGGCCGTCCGGGATGGGTACTTAGGGAAGCCTGGCAGGGATTTCAAGGCGAGCCTCGTCCGCCGAACCGGCGTCGACGCCACGGCCGGCTGGTCCTATTCTCCCGCCCCCTCGAGGAGGCCACCATGACACGCTTCCTGCCGCTGTCTGTCGGTCGTGCATCGCGACGCGCGACGCTCCTGCCCGGGATCGCGATCGCCTGCGGGCTCGTCGCCCTCTCGGGCTGCGCCGGTGCCATGCGCCGCAGCGCCGAGGCGCTCCGCCCCGGGGCGTCGCTCCAGAAGGTGCGCGACGACATGGCCCACGACATGTCGGCGACGGTCACCAACGCGCGCCGGCAGGTATCGCGCACCTGGTCGGAGATGTGGCACGACTGGAATTACATCAACGAAGACAGCTTCTCGGAGATTCGCAGCGCTTCCGGCCACCGCGATCCGTCAACGGCCAACTCCGGCGACTTCGCCCGCTGACGCTTCCTTCAGCGCGACGACGTAGCAGGCGGCCTCGACCGAATTGCGCACCAGCAGCCGGTCGCCGGCGAGCGTGAGCGTGTTCCAGGTCTTGTCGGACAACGCGTCGATCCGCCCGCGCTCCACCGGCCCCGCCGGCGACGGCTCGACGAGGACCACCGGCCCGGCCTCGGTCTGCACGAGCAACGACGTGCCGACGAGCAGCACCTGGCCGTGGCCGTAGCGCCCCTTCTTCCACAGCCGCTTGCCCGTCTCCAGGTCGAGGCAGGCGAGGATCCCGTCGTCGAGGCCGTAGATATGGTCACCGGCGCGCACCGGCGTCGCGAACTTGCTCTTGAAGTCGCGCGTCCGCCAGACCTCGGCCACCGTCCAGCCGCCGTCGCCACCGCGGGTGACCTCGATGAGCACGCTGCCGGTGCCATAGCCGGTCGAGAGGAGGATCCGCCGGTCGTCGATCACCAGCGGCTGCGAGCAGTTGGTGGCCTGATCGTTGCCCCACGAAAAGCTCCAGCGCACGGCGCCGTCGGCCGGATCGTGGGCGGCGACGCCGACGCCGTTGAAGACGAGTATGCAGGGCGCCCCGGCGATCGAGACGAGCATCGGCGACGCGTAGCTGGCCCGCTCGCTGCCGGCACGAAACACCTCCGCGCCGCCGGCCGCATCGAACGCCGCCAGCGACCTGCCGTCGCGTCCGCAGGGGCAGACGTACACCCGCCCATCGACCACCAGCGGCGAGCCGGCCATGCCGTGGGCGAGCAACTCGCCCGAATCGGGCGGCTCCCTCTCGGGTGCCGGCGCACCGGGCGGCGGCGGCGGGGGAGCGACGGCGCCCGGTACCGTGTCGACGGCCCACACAACCGTGCCGTCGGCACCGAGGCAGGTGAGCCGGCCGGTGGCACCCATCGTGTAGATCCGGCCGCCGACCACCGTCGGCGTGCCGCGCGGGCCGGGGCCACCGTAGCTCGAATCGAAGCGCACCGGATCGGCGTGGATCCACCGCTCGGCGCCGGTCGCGAGGTCGTAGCAGACGACTGCCTCGCTCTGGCCGCGCTGCTCCTGCGTGAGTGCCACGCCGCCGACGACGGCGAACCCTCCCCACCCCTCGCCGACGCGCCGCCGCCACACCTCGCGCGGCGGACGGGCGGCCCAGTCGGGGTCGAGCGCGGGCCCGGCGAGCCGGCCGTTACGCGCCGGGCCGAGATAGCCTGCGAAGTCGCCGGCCCCCGGCTCGAGGATCGGTGCGGCGCTGCCGGGAGCGTCGGCGACGGGCGTATCGCCCGCGGCCGGTGTCTTCACGGCGACAGACAGCGCCTCGGGAAGCGGGTCGCGCCGCCAGCCAAACACGACCTGGGCGTCGCCCGACAGGCCGTCGATGCGCACGAGGCCGAGAAACACCGCCAGCAGCGCTCCGAGGGCCGCGAGCACCGCGAGCCGCTTGGCCCACGCCAGCGGCCAGACGAACACCAACAGCCCCCACGCCACGACGAGGCTGCCGGCCACGTAGAGCAGCCCGGCGGGAATCCGCGCCGGCGTGTCGGCCGCTCTGACACCGACGACGACGGCGTTGGCGACGGTAAACACCACCAGCGCCGCTCCGCCGATCAGCCCTCGGTAGCGCCGCAGGCGCGCCGACGCCGCCACGGCCGCGCCGACCGCGACGAGCAGCGGAGCGACGAAAAGGAGCTGGCGCAACACGCCGCGGTCAGGCTTCCCGAGGATCAATCCGGTGATCAGCGACGCTCCCCAGGGGTAGGCGAGGAAGCCGGCAAGCCCGATGACGGCGGCGGCGAGGAGCCACTCCAGGGCGCGCGGCCGGTCGACGGGCTGGTCGGGCGCGTGCATGGAGAGTCTCCGAATGGAATGGCGAATGAGGATAGCGATTGGATTCGGGGGCAGGAGTCAATCGAGACTATCCGGTTCCCGGCGGCATGGCGCGCGGTAGGCTCGGCAAACCTTGCCGGCGAGGTTGGCCGCGCGGGGGCGGCAGTCGTGCCAGTGCGGTGCGGTGGCCGATGAGAAACGACGCTGGTGGTCCCGACGGGGGTCGCGACGACCTCGCTCAGGCTCCGCAGAGGGGGACGCCCCTCGCGCCTCTGCCCTCGCATCGACCCGCATGCAGTTGCGACGGGCCGATGCGAGGGCGACGGCGGAGGGGCTACGCGGGTCCTGTTGATGGGGAGACGTGGCAGTGATGGTTGATGGCTGGATGGGGATTCGGTTGGTCGGCCAGTTGGCGTCTTGGCTTGCGACTTGGTCGGTCGATGAGCTGGTGTGGGTGGGGCGCGGCGACCGGCGATCCTCAGGGTGGCTCGTGTCGTGGGGAGCAGTTCCTCCGTGGTCCGGGATGGCGGGTGGAAACCCGGTGGGTTCGGGACCGGGTTCGCGTATGAGTGACTTCTCTGTTTTCGCTGGCCGGGCGATCCAACGACGACGGGCGCGGACGCGCTCCGCGGTGGTGGTCGCGGCCGTCGTCGCTGCCCTGGAAGTCGCCGTGACCGCGGCCGTGACTGCGATCGTTGTCGGGGCCGTGGGCCTCGCAGTCGTCATCGTGATGCCGGGAGCTCCCGCCGCGGCGGCGGGGCCGGCGGAGAAGGCCGCGACCACCGACGTGTCGCCCGAGTTCAAGGCGCTCAAGAAGCAAGCGCTCGCCGTCGCCCGGTCCGGGTCGCCGGGACTGCGGCAGGAAGTGCTCCTGCGCCTGGCGGCCTACGACACCGCCGAGGCGATCGACCTGGTGATCCGCGTCGGCCTGTCGGCGAAGGAACCGGCCACGCGCAGCGCCGCCCGAGACGCGCTCGCCGAACACCGCGACGACCCGGCATTCACCGAACGCCTCGTCGATGCCACCGTGCGCGAGCTCCGCGCCGGGCGCACCGACGTCGCCGCCGACCTCGCCGCCGTCCTCCTCGGCACGCCCGCCGGGTTCGAGCCCGGGCCGCTGCACAACTGGCTCGACGGCGGCGCCGCCGACGGGCCGGCCGGCGTGCGCCTCTGCTGGGAAGTGGCGACCTCCGCGGCGGCGCGTGGGGGCGTCGAGGAGGTGGCCGTGCTCGAAGGGCTGGCGCGGCTCCGCCTGTTCACCACCGATTTCCCGTTTCGCCGCGGCGTCGTCCGGGCGCTGATCGCGGTGCATCGCGTCGAGGGGGTCGAGGCGCTGGTGCGGATCCTCGCCACGCTCAAGGGCGAGGCCCGGGCCGACGTCGTCGCCTACCTCGCCCACGTCACCGGCGTGAACTTCGGCACCGACGCCGCCGGATGGCGGAAGTGGCTCGACGACCACCGCGACGGCCTGGTGATGCCCGAGCCGCGGGCCGACTATCCGCCGCCGGCCACGCCGCTGGTGGCGGCCGACAACCACTCCGATCCGGCGTACTACGGGATCCCGCTCTACGCCGAGCGCGTCGTGTTCGTCGTCGACACCTCGGCGAGCATGGACGAACGGGGCCGGCTCGAGACGGCCAAGCGCGAGCTCGAGTCGGCGCTGTACACGCTCCCCGACGACGCGCTGTTCACGATCGTCGCCTACTCCGACAAGGTCGCGGCCTGGGAAGGGCAGCTCGTCAGGGCCGACGACGACGGCAAGCGGCGCGCGGCGGCATTCGTGCGTGCCCTCCGCCCCCATGGCCAGACCGCCACCGGCGACGCCCTGGCGCTCGCCTTCTCCTACGACACCGAGGCGGTCTACCTCCTCTCCGACGGCCGGCCGACCGCCGGCCGGGTCGTGGAGCCGGCGGCGATCGTGCGGATGGTGGCCGAGGCCAACAAGAGCCGGCGGGTGTCGCTGCACACGATCGGCATCGCCCCCGACGGTGGCCTGGCCGAGTTTCTCGCGATCCTCGCCAAGGCGAATTTCGGCCAGTTCCGCCGCGTCGACGACTAGTTTTCCGTGGACAAAGCCATCGATGGCCTTTGTCCACGGACAGCGCGCGCCAGTCAGCCGCGCGCCGGGAACGCCTTGGCGAGGCCGTCGAGCGCCATCTGCACGGCCGAGGCGACGAGCACCATCCCCATCAGCCGCTCGACCGCGGTCAGCCCGCGCGGTCCGAGCACGCGCGCCAGGCCGGCGCCACACAGCAGGATCGCCGCCGTCGCCAGCCACGCCCCGCTGATCGCCAGGAACCAGTCGACGTGGCGCTCGGGCTGGCTGCTGGCCAGGAGGAGCACCGTCGCCAGCGCCGACGGCCCGGCGACGTAGGGGATCGCCAGCGGCACGATGAACGGCTCGCCGTCGTGCTCCTCGGCGAGCGCCCCGTGGACGCCGGGGAACACCATCCGCAGGGCGATCAGGAACAGCACGATCCCGCCGGCGAGCGTCAGCGCCGGCTCGGAGATATTCAGCGTGTCGAGGAGCGGCCGGCCGACGAACAGGAACGCCACCAGCAGACCGTAGGCGACGAGCAGCTCGCGGGCCACCACCCGCGTGCGCCGCGCCGGATCGACCGCCTTGAGCGCCGACAGGAACAGCGGCACGTTGCCGAGCGGATCCATCACGAAAAACAGCAGCAGCGCCGCCGAGAACGTGCTCATCGTGGCCTGCCGGGAGTGGGTGAGGATCTCGTGGACGAAGTGAGCCGGCCGTCCCGCGGCCGGAGAGGCTACGGAGGGCTTTGAACGGACAGCAAATGGACGGTGGACACGGCGATCGGCCGCAGGATGCGGCCGACGGCGACCCGGGGAACCCTCGGCGTTTCCCGCGGTCGCCAAAGTGGACAAAGGCCATGGATGGCTTTGTCCACGTAAAGCTAGCGCGGGGCCAACGCGCGGTCGAGGAGGTTGGCCGTCATTCGTCGGACGCGCTCGTCGGGGCCGTGGGGGCGGGTCCAGTGCGACCAGGGGAGGACGTGGCCCGGGGGGCTGGACAGCCCCTGGGCCCAGAAGATCGTCGACGCATTGAACACGAAGTTGCCCTTCGGGCCGGGGTAGATCGTCGCTGTCCAGCGCTGCGGCCGCTCGCCCCCCTGAAACGCCGTCCCCGCGGCGACGACCTCGAGGCCGGGGATGTCGGCCGGCGGATCGCCGTGATACTCCCAGCCGACGAGCCCGGGGATCCGCTCGCCCGCCTTCATCCCCGTGCCGGCAAACAGCCAGTGGTCGGGCTTCGCGCACACCCAGTCGCCGCCACCGTTGACCGGCTCGATGTTGCGCGCGCCCATCAGATAGCCCTCGTCGGGGCCGCGGTGGGGAAACGGCCCATGGTCGCGCTCGCGTTCGACGGCCCAGCGGTGGTCGCCGCCGTAGGGACCGCCGCGAAACATCGTCCGCGCCGGCTGCCCGGCCGCTGACGGCCCGAGCGGCGTGACCCAGCAGACGGAGTTCCCCGACAGAAACAACAGGCTCACCCCCGTGTCGCGAAGTGCCACCACCGAGTCGAACTGCCGGCGGTCCCAGTATTCGTCGTGGCCGACCGAGAGAAACGCCTTGGCCTTCAAGCCCCGGTCGGGGGTCACCATGTCGGCGTTGGAGACGTACGACACGTCGTATCCCTGCTCCTCGAGCCAGTAGGCGAGCGGGAACTCGAACGGCAGGAATTCACCCGACCCGAGCGTGAGCGGGTCGTCGACGACGCCGCGGAACTGCGCCTCGCGGCCGTACGGGCGGTCGAAGCTGACCATCGCCCACGGCCCCTGGCCCCCGTCGGGATGCGTGTAGACGCTGAAGTTGTTCGGCCAGCGGTTGTAGGCCTGCCAGGTGTTGTCGGAGCACTGGAAGAGGACGTCGCAGGGGCGGTCGTCGCGGACGACGAACACGACGTAGCTCTGGTAGCCGTTGGTGGTGTCGTCGGGCGGCACGACCGACAGCCGCCCGAGGTAGACGCCGCTGGTCCAGTCGGCGGGGATGACGATCTCCACGGCGGGCTCCCAGCCGCACTCGTGGATGTTTTGCTTGCCCGGCTTCGGCGTCGGCTGCTCGTGGCCGGCCAGCGGCCCGACCGAGTGCATCAGCCGCGCCCCGCGGCCACCGTAGAAACCCATCCGGAAGATCTCGACGGTGTAGCGCGCCGCCGGCTTCGTCGAGACCATGATCCGCAGCGTCTCGCCGGCGGCCACGCTCTGGCGGTCGCAGTAGCCCTCGATCCACGGGCAGCGGAAGCCGTCGATCCCGTCGAGTCGGACGCGCGTCAACTGCCAGTCACGCGCGCCGGTATGGGCATTCTCCCGCGTAATCGGATTCGGCCCGCGCACCGCACCGTCGCCCGCGGAAGCCGGCACACCACTCAGCCAGAGAACCACCAGCGCCATCACCGGCAGCGCGATCCACCGTCCCGTCCCGACGAACCGTGCGCGACCGTCACCACAACACATGCCACTGCCACCGCGCGCAGCAGCACCACCACCACCACACCTGCCACCGTTCGCAGCAGCCCCACTGCCGGTCACTCGTCGGCCTCTGCTCGCGTCACCAGAAGCTTGCCTCGTCACAGTCGCACCTCCGCCGCGTGTCTCGCGTGCCTGAATTCTCCCATTCCCTCCCGTTCCCAGGGACCCGCGAAGCCCCTCCGCCGTCGCCCTCGCATTGGCCCGTCGCAACTGCATGCGGGTCGATGCGAGGGCAGAGGCGCGAGGGGCGTCCCCTCTGCAGAGCCCGAGCGAGGCTCCGTTGCTCTTCCACCATGGTCCCAGCAAAAGAGCCCGAGCGAGGCCCCGTTGCTCCATCGACCACGATCCCGAGCCCCCGCGTGCCCAATCCGGACCCACGCCCCCTCACGGCTCCTGCAGCGCCGCCAGCAGGTCGGCGCAGTCTTCCGGCGAGAGCACCTGCTCCAGTCCGGCCGGCATCAGCGACCGCGGCAGCGTGGAGATGCTCTCGATCTCCCCGCGGCGGATCACCCGGTCGGCCCCGCCGGCAAGCCGCAGCGTGAGGCTCCCGGGCGTCTCGGCGACGACGATCCCC
>VGZO01000077.1 GCA_016872555.1 Planctomycetota bacterium | reverse complement strand
GAAGAGCTCATCGGGAATCTCGATGGACGTCTTCATACGTGAAACCGCATTCCCATATTGGCCCTGTGGCAAGGCAGGGCCATGTCTCCCTGGGGGGATGGAGCCGGTGAAGCGCGACAGGCCGCGGATTGCAGGGAGTGGGGGCTTCGCGGCGCGAGCGACGACGACCGTGCGGGTCGGCAGGGCGTACGGCTCGAGCGCCTGCTCCGCCATCGCGACAGCCGCGTCGACCAGCGGAAACGCCCGTTCGGGCTCGCCGAGGGCCGAGTGGCAGGAGAATGCCTGCCGCGCCGCGGCGACGAGGTCGTCGCTCGTGGCATACTGGCCGGAGGACCGCGCCAGCCCCTGCACCGTGGCGGCGGCACCAGCGGAGAACGTGGGGAAAATAGACGCGGACGAACTCGGCCCAGGCCTTGGCGTTGGCCGGCCCCTCGGCGAGGCCCGCGATCAGGCTCGGCGAAGTCGTCGACGGTCCCGCGATCATGGGGCAGGACGCCAGGTGCAGCGAGCGGAGAATGAGTCTCCCGAGAGACTCGCAAACGAGCCCTCAAGCAGGACACCAAGTCTACCACTCACCCTGCGCGACCCGTTGCCGGCACCTGCCACGTCGAAAAACGGAGGGGATGCGGCCGTTCGGTCCGTCACCCCAGCGACGACCGCGGTGCGGAGCCTGCCCCGCGGCCGGCGGCGAAAACGCTGCCGTGAGCGGCGGCGGGATCGCCCGATTGCGGCCCGCTCGGCGGGAGCCGACATTGATCGGCCGGAAAGCGCGCGGGACAAGTGAAGGAGGGTGCCATGGCAGGGGGAAATGGCGGTGGAGCGGCCGGCAGCACGGCGGCGCCGCCGGGAGTGCTCGCGATCCTCGGCGCCTCCGGCGACCTCACCAAGCGCCTGCTGATTCCGGCGCTCTACAACCTCACCTGCGACGGCCTCCTTCCCGACGACTTCGCCGTCGTCGGCATGGCGCGCAAGGCGATGACCAGCGCCGAGTTTCGCCTCCAGCAGCGCGACGAGATCGGGAAGTTCAACACCCGGCGGAGCTTCGACCCCGACGCCTGGGACTGGCTCGAAAGCCGCCTCCACTACACCGCCGGCGAGTTCACCGATCCGGCCGCCTTCGCGCGGCTGCGCGCGGCGATCGACGACGCCGGGCGCGGCACCGCCGCCGCCGGCAACACGCTCTTGTACCTGGCGATCGCGCCGGAATTCTTCGCCACGGTCAACGACGGCCTCGCCGCCGCCGGTTTCACACACCTGCCGGGGCGGCGCCGGCTGATCGTCGAGAAGCCGTTCGGCAAGGACCTCGCCAGCGCCCTGGCCCTCAACCGCGCGCTTTTGGCGCAGTGGAAAGAGGAGGAGATCTACCGGATCGACCACTACCTCGGCAAAGAGACGGTACAAAACCTGCTCGCCTTCCGGCTCGCCAATCCGCTGTTCGCGCCGGTGTGGAACGCCGACTCGATCGACCACGTGCAGATCTCGGCCACCGAGACCGTCGGCGTCGAGACGCGCGGCGGGTATTACGACAAGACGGGCGTGGTCCGCGACATGCTGCAAAACCACCTCCTCCAGGTGCTCGCCTACGTCTGCATGGAGCCCCCCGCGTCGCTCGACCCCGACGCGGTGCGCGACGAGAAGGCGCGGGTCCTGGAGAGCGTGCGGATCCCGTCGGCCGCGGCGGTGCGCGACGAGTGCGTGCGCGGCCAGTACGGCCCGGGGAAGAAGGCCGACGGCAGCCCGGCCGTGGGCTACCGCGAGGAGCCCGCCGTCGATCCCGCCTCGGCCACCGAGACCTACGCCGCCCTCACGCTCCATCTCGACAACGCCCGCTGGCGCGGGATGCCGGTCTACCTCCGCAGTGGCAAGAGCCTGTGGAAGCGCGGCACCGAGGTCGTCGTGCAGTTCAAGCCGGGGACGGGGCCGCTGGCCACCGCCGGCAACGTGCTGGTGTTCCACATCCAGCCGCACCAGGGGGTGGAGATCCGCCTCCTCGCCAAGCGCCCCGGCACCGGCTTCGAGCTGCAGCGCGCCGGGATGCGCTTCGACTACGCCGACACCTTCGAGGCCTCGCGCGGCACCGGCTACGAGGTGCTCCTCCACGCGGCGCTCGGCGGCGACCCGACGCTGTTTTCGCGCACCGACTTCGTCGAGGCGGGCTGGCGGATCATGCAGCCGGTGCTCGACACCTGGCAGGCCGAGCCGCCGACCGGGTTCCCCAACTACGCGGCGGGGAGCTGGGGCCCGCAGGCGGCCAGCGATCTGCTTTCGCGCCACGGCCGCCGCTGGCAGGAATTCCTCCCCCGCGACGCCCTGGCGAAAAACGCCCTGTTCGCCACCGCCCCGCCGGTGCTGCTCAACACGCTCGCCTTGGCACTCGAGCCCCTGGCGATCCCGGCCGGCAGCGACGTCGTCCGCGCCGGCGACCATGACCACCGGCTGTTCGTGGTCTGCCACGGCCGGCTGGAGGTGATCGCCCCGGACGGCACGCGGCTTTCCACGATGGCCGACGGCGACTGCTTCGGCGAGATGGCGCTGCTCCTCGACCAGCCGCGAAGCGCCACGGTGCGCGCCCTCACGCCATGCGATCTGCTCGTCCTCGACGGCCCCGACTACGGCCGGATCCTCGCCGACTTCCCGGCGGCAGAAGAGGAATTCCGTCGCCTGGCGGCACAGCGGCGCTAGCTGTCCGTGGACAAAGCCCTCCATGGCTTTTGTCCACTGAGGCGACCGCGGGAAACGCCGAGGGTTTCCCGGATCGCCGTCGGCCGCGTCCGGCGGCCGGTCACTTTTTGTGATCGGCAGTGGCGTCATGCCTCGGAGGGCACCGTAACGACACGCAGCACCTCGACGATTCGGTCATCCGGCCGAATGTCGAACACGACCGCCAACGGCACGCACACGAGAATCCGGCTGTCGAGCGGCCCCGGCACCCCAACATCGGTCGGACCGGTTCGCAGGAGACGTTCGATTTCGTCCGCGGCGGCCGCGACGTCGACGCGCCGGTCCGAGCTCAGCCACGCTGCCGCCAAGGCCTCGACTGCCCCCGGCTTCCAGACGACCGTGAATGTCATCCGCAGCCGAGGCGGGCCCAGACTTCCGCCAGCGAGCATCCGCCGGGCTCGGTGCGCGCTGCCGCCACTTCGGCCGGAGTGACGTGTCGCTGCGCCCACTCGTGGAGCAGCCGTTGGTGGAGCACGGGCGGCAGAAAGTATCCGAGTCGCTTCCCGGACTCGTCGCGCACTTCAATCGGCTCCCGCGCAGCCGCCAAGGCTGCAGCCGCGGCGGCGGGGACGGTCACCTGAACCATCGGGGGCCTCGTGCATGTGGCGGCGACTAGGCCGATCGGGGCGAAGGACTCGCTCCCCGCGGAGACATGAACAAAAGTCTACCCATGAGCGTCCGCCGTTGCCACCCCGAGACGGATTCCTTTGCCGTCGTCGACCGCTCGCCTTCCTCGGACAGTGCCCTCCGCGGCCGGTTTCCACTCGGGCTACCGCGGGAAACGCCGCGGGTTTCCCGGATCGCCGTCGGCCGCGTCCGGCGGCCCGAGCACCTCGTTCACTGGCCGCGAGCCGGACGCGCCCGGGGATTCCCGCTCCCGATCCTCTCTGTACCGAGCGGGACCGGGAATGTACAGTAAGACGTACATACCGGAGACTGGGCCATCGACACGATCACGTACACCGCCGCCCGCGCCCACTTGGCCCACACCATGGACCGGGTGTGTGCCGACCACGAACCGCTGATCATCACGAGGAACGGCGAGCAGTCCGTGGTGATGATGTCGCTCGACGACTACAAAGCCCTCGAGGAGACGGCCTATCTCCTCCGCGCTCCCGCCAATGCCCGTCGGCTCCTGGCCGCGATCGCCAGCCTCAGGCGCGGCAAGGGCAAGGCGCGGAGGCTCGCCGAGTGAGGCTGGTCTTCGCGGAGGAGGCGTGGGACGACTATCTCCACTGGCAGAAGACCGACAGGAAACGGCTCGCCAGGATCAATGCCCTGATCCGCGAGGCGTCCCGGACGCCGTTCACGGGCACCGGGAAACCCGAGCCGTTGAAGTTCGCGCTCGCCGGGTACTGGTCGCGGCGCATCGACGACGAGCACCGCATGGTCTACACGGTCGACGGTGACGCTCTCGTGATCGCCCAGCTGCGCTACCACTATTGACGAGCGCCCGGCCCGCGTCGAAGGGCGGCCCCCCCTCGCCCCTCCGGCTGCCAGTGGGTGCGGTGCCAGCGGAGGTTCCCGCAGGCCGGGCAGCGGAGGAGCTTTCGCGGTTCGCCCGCTGCCTTCCAGCGGATCCCGCCGATGTCCCAGATGCTGCGCGTGTGACCGCACGGGCAGGTGAGCTTCCAGGCGCGCGAGTCGCGCTCCATCGACGCCTTCACGCCGGCCGGCACCGCGGCGAGGATCATGTCGCGAAGCAGCCCCATCGAACGCTCACGCAGTCGTGTTCAGGCGAGGATCTCGCGGATCGGCGCCACGTGCTCGACGCCGACGAGCTTCTGGTCGAGGCCGCCGAAGAAGTAACTCAGCCGGTTGGGATCGAGGCCGAGCCGGTCGAGGATCGTGGCATGGAGCCGCTTGACGTGGAACCCCGGCTTCTCCCCCTCGACAGGTGAAATCGCCGCCGAGCCGAGCTCGTCGGTCTCGCCGACGCTCACGCCCCCCTTGATGCCGCCGCCGGCCATCCACATCGTGAATCCGAACGAATTGTGGTCGCGGCCGGTCCCCTCGGCATATTCGGCCGTCGGCTGGCGGCCGAACTCGCCCCCCCAGACGACGAGCGTCTCGTCGAGGAGGCCGGTGCGGTCGAGGTCTTCGAGCAGGGCCGCGATCGGGCGGTCGGTGTTGCCGGCGTGGAAGTCGTGGTTCTTCTTCAGGTCGCCGTGGGCGTCCCAGTTGTCGTCGTTGTGGGCGCCGCCGGAGTAGAGCTGGATGAAGCGCACGCCGCGCTCGACCAGCCGCCGCGCCAGCAGGCAGCGGCGGCCGAAGTCGGCGGTCCGCGGCTCGTCGAGGCCGTACAGGGCGCGCGTCTCGGCCGTCTCGCGCGCCAGATCGACCGCCTCCGGGGCGTGCTCCTGCATCTTCCAGGCCAGCTCGTAGGCGGCAATCCGCGCCGCCAGTTCGCTGTTGTCGCCGCGCGGGAGGAGGTGGGCGGTGTTGAGGTCGCGGAGGCCGTCGAGAAACGTCCGCTGGGCCGCGAGCGGGAAGTCGTCGGGCGGGGCGAGGTCGAGGATCGGCGCTCCCTTGCTGCGGAGGATCGTGCCCTGGTAGGTGGCGGGCATGAAGCCACTCGACCAGTTCTTGGCCCCCGAGATCGGACCGCCGGTCGGGTCGAGCATCACGACGAACCCGGGGAGGTTGTCGTTCACGCTGCCGAGGCCGTAGTTGACCCACGAGCCGAGGCACGGGGCGCCCGACTGGATCTTCCCCGAGTTCATCTGCAGCATCGCCGAGCCGTGGATCGGCGAATCGGCCGTCATCGAATGGAGGAAGGCGATCTTGTCGACGTGCCGTGCGACGTGGGGAAACAGCGTCGAGACCATCTTTCCGCACGCGCCGTGGGGATGGAAATCCCACTTCGGCCCGACGACCCGCCCCTGGTTTTTCTCGCCGCCGCGCCCCTTCGTCTTGACCTCGATCGTCTGCCCGTCGAGGGCATAGAGCTTCGGCTTGTGATCGAAGGTGTCGACGTGGCTCGGGCCGCCGTACATGAACAGGAAGATCACGCTCTTCGCCTTCGGGGCGAAGTGCGGGGGCTTGGCGGCGAGCGGATTGGCAAACGGCGTCACGCCGTCGGCGGCGCGCGACTGCCGCGCGAGGAACGGCTGGTCGAGCAGGCCGGCGAGCGCAACGCCGGTAAACGAGGCGCCGGCCTCCCAGAAAAACTCGCGGCGCGTCCGTCCGCAGAACGCCTGGCGACGGTGTGGCATCGGTGGGGCCCCGGGGTCAGTCGAGGTAGCAGAACTCGTTGGCGTTGAGGAGCAGGAGGCAGTAGAGCTCGAGCGCCCTCCCGGGGCCGACGCCGTCGTGGTCCTCGAGGGAATCGACGAGGGCCACGCCGCGGTCGATCTCGGCCTCGGTCGCCGGCCGCGCCAACGCCAGCTCGATGGCGCGCCCGACCATCGCCCGCTCCAGCGCCCCGTCGGGCCCGCCGGCCTCGCGCTTCACGCGCTCGGCGAAGGCCCGCGCCTGGCGGTGGAGGAAGGCGCCGTTCATCATCCCCAGGCTCTGCGTCGGCTGCGTGGTCACGAAGCGCACCGGGCAGGAGGTATCGGTGTCGGCGACGTCGAAGTCGGCGAGCAGGGGCGTGAGCAGCGAGCGCTTGACGTGGACGTAGACGCTCCGCCGGGCTTGTTCCTCCGGCGGTGAATCGCCCCAGCCGCTTCCCGGCCGCGACTGCGTGGCGAGGACCTCGGCGGGGATCTCGGGATAGATTCCGGGGCCGGCCATCTTCGGGTTGAACTGGCCGCTGGCGACGTGGATCGCGTCGCGCAATTCCTCGGCGGTGAGCCGGCGCATGTCGAAGCGCCACAGGGCGTCGTTGAGCGGGTCGGCGGCGAGCGCCGCCGTGTCGGCCCGGGAACTGGCCCGGTAGGCGGCGCTGGTCACGATCAGCCGGTGGATCCGCTTCAGCTTCCAGCCTCCCGCCACCAGCTCGCTGGCCAGCCAGTCGAGCAGCTCGGGGTGGGTCGGCGGGTCGCCGAGCATCCCGAAATTGCTGCTCGAGCGCACGAGGCCACGGCCGAAATGGTGCTGCCAGAGCCGGTTGACCAGCACGCGCGCGGTGAGCGGGTTGTCGGGGGAGACGAGCCACCGGGCCAGCGCCGTGCGCCGCCCCGTCGAGGAGATGCCGTCGGGAAGCGGTGCGAACTCGGGGGCCTGCGTGCGGAGGATCGCCGGCACGCCCGGCTCGACCGGGTCGCGGGGAACGTGGGGATTGCCGCGGTAGAAAACGTGGGTCGGCGGCGCGTCGCGGCCATGCTCGCTGACCACCAGCGCCTTCTCGACGGGCACCTGCTCCTTCTTGAGCACCTCCAGCGCCGCCACGGCGGCGTCGTAGTCGCGCTTCCAGTCGTCGCCGAGGAGCCGCACGCTGTCGGCCTTGATCGCCGCCGCCAGCTCCGACTCCTTCTTCTTGCCGCGCCCCGACCGGGGCAGCGCCGAGAGCCGGCGGCCGACGAACCCCGGCCCCGACCAGGAGACGGAGAGCCCCTTGCCCTGGGCACCCTGGAAATAGTCGAGTCGCAACGGCACGCGGCCGGCGGCAAGCGTCACGGTGGCGACCTGCGGACTGCCCTCGCCGTGGATCCCGTCGTGGTCGATGACCGTCGCCCCGCCGAGCACGAGCCGGGCGCCGTCGTCGGAATCGAGCGAGAAGGTGTAGTCGCCGTCGGCGGGAACCTTGAGGAAGCCGGTGAACACGTAGCCGAAGTGGTCGGGGCGGAGCGACGGCGCGGCGGCGATGTCGAACAGGCCCGCCGGGAGCGTGCCGCGGTCCTCGGGCTCGAGGGCGTCGAAGTCGGGGAGCTTGTCCCAGGTGTCGCGGTAGAAGCGGAAGGCGAGGTCGTCGATGTCGCCCCCGTCGGGGCCGCCCCCCGCCTCGGCGAGCCGCTCGCGGAAGCGCGTCTCGAGCGCCGTGACGGCGGCCTGGGCGGCGCCGCGGCGGCGCTCGAGGTCGGCGACGAGCGCGTCGTGGTCGCGCCGCGCCGCATCGTCGGCGAACAGCGCCCGCTCGATCTGGTCGCCGCCGTTGGCCATCGGCGTGACGTTGTGGAAGAAGGCCAACAGCGCGTAGTAGTCGCGCTGCGGCAGCGGATCGATCTTGTGGTCGTGGCAGCGGGCGCAGTTGATCGACAGGCCGAGCCACACCTGCCCCGTCGTGGCGACGATGTCGTCGAGCCAGTCGTAGCGCGCCTGGAGGCGATCGGCGGGCTCGTCGTCCCACAGGCCGAGGCGGTAGTAGCCGGTGGCGACGAGGTCGTCGGGAGTGGGCGCGGGCAGCTCGTCGCCGGCGAGCTGCTCGAGCGTGAAGCGGTCGAACGGCTTGTCGTCGTTGAACGACCGGATCACGTAGTCGCGGTAGCGCCACGAATGGGGCTTGGGGCCGTCGCGCTCGAAGCTGTTGGTGTCGGCGTAGCGCACCAGGTCGAGCCAGTGCCGGGCCTGGTGCTCGCCGTGGTGCGGGCTGGCGAGGAGGCGGTCGACCAGCCGCTCCCAGGCGCCCGGGGACATGTCGGCGAGAAACTGCTCGCGCTCCGCTTCCGACGGCGGCAGGCCGGTGAGCCCGAACGACACCCGGCGCACAAGCGCCAGCCGGTCGGCCTCCGCGGGAACGGGCAGCGCGCGGCGCTCGAGCCCGGCGCGGATGAAGGCGTCGATGGGGTGGTCGACGCCCGCCAGCTCGGGCACCGCGGGGCGGACGAGCGGGCGAAACGCCCAGTGCTCCTGCCACGGCGCCCCGGCGGCGATCCAGCCGCGGAGCGCGTCGACCTGCGCCGCCGACAGCGCGGCTCCCTCGGGGGGCATCCGCAGGTCGGGATCGGTCGACGAAACGCGCGCCAGGATGGCGCTGGTCGCCGGGTCGCCAGGCACGATCGCCCGGCTCCCCGAATCGAGCGCCGCCATCGCGGCCGTCGGCTCGTCGAGCCGCAACCCCGCTTCCTGCGTGTCGGGCCCGTGGCAGGCGTAGCAGCGCCGGGCGAGCAGCGGCTGGATGTCGCGCGAAAACTCGATCGCCACCGGCTCGGCGCCCCGGGCGGCAGATGGGACGAGCGCCGGGGCGACTAGCACCGCCAGCACCGCCAGCGCCGCTCGCCTCACCGCCGCCGGCCACCGCTCGCGCTGGTTCATGGGTCGATCCGGCTCATGCAGACTCATGCAGGAACGTCACCGCTCACGCACCGAGGGGCCGATCCCGCCGCGGACACCCTCGCGCGCGCGACAGCGACCGTGCCTATTCCAGTCCCAGAGGCCGGCGAGCCCGAGCGGAGGCTAACGGACCGCGACCGCGACCGTCGGAGCAAATCATACCCCGCGCCCACCCCCGGCCCAACATCGCCCGCCCCCCGCTCAGGCGTCGTAATACAGGCAAAACTCATAGGGGTGCGGCCGGAGGCGCAAAGGCTCAATCTCGTGGCGGCGCTTGTGCGCGATCCAGGTGGCGATGACGTCGGGCGTGAACACGTCGCCGCGGAGGAGGAAATCGTGGTCGCGCTCGAGGGCCTCGAGCGCCTCGTCGAGCGACCGCGGCACGTGCGGCAGCGCCGCCTGCCGGGCCGGCGCGAGATCGTAGAGATCGGCGTCGTACGGCTCGCCGGGGTGGAGCTTGTTTTGGATGCCGTCGATCGCCGCCATCAGGATCGCGGCGAAGGCGAAGTACGGATTGGCCAGCGCGTCGGGGCAGCGAAACTCGATCCGCTTGCTCCGCGGATTGGCCGAGACCACCGGGATCCGGCAGGCGGCCGAGCGGTTGCGCTGCGAGTAGGCGAGGTGCACCGGGGCCTCGTGGCCGGGCACGAGGCGCTTGTAGCTGTTGGTGGAGGGATTGGTCAGGGCCAGCAGCGCCGGGGCGTGGCGGAGGATCCCGCCGATCGCCGCCAGGGCGACGTCCGACAAGCCCGCGTAGCCCGAGCCGGCAAACAGCGGCTGCCCGTCGCGCCACAGCGAGAAGTGGGTGTGCATCCCCGAGCCCGAGTCGCCGTGGAGCGGCTTGGGCATGAACGTCGCCGTCTTGCCATTGCGCCTGGCGACGTTGCGGACGACGTACTTGTAGAGGCACACCTGATCGGCCATCCGCACCGGATCCTGGTAGCGCATGTCGATCTCGCACTGCCCGGCGCTGGCTACCTCGTGGTGCTGGGCCTCGACGTCGATGCCGCACTGGATCATCGCCTGCATCATCTCGCTGCGTACGTCCATCAGCCGGTCGCCCGGGGGGCTGCGCAGGTAGCCCTGGCCGTGGCGCAGCGTGCCGGCGAGGTTCGGCTGGTCGTCGCGCCCCCGCGTCCATTCCCCCTCGGCGCTGTCGACGTGGTAGTAGCCCTCGTGGGCGTTGTGGTCGAAGCGGACGTCGTCGAACACGAAAAACTCGACCTCCGGGCCGACGAAGCAGGTGTCGGCGATCCCGGTGCCGCGCAGGTAGTTGGTCGCCTTGCGCGCCACGTGGCGCGGGTCGCGCGGATAGTCCTCGCGCGTGATCGGATCCTGGATCGAGCAGATCATCGCCAGCGTCGGCAGCGCGGCGAACGGATCGACGACGGCCGTCTCGGGCACCGGCACCAGGAGCATGTCGCTCTCGTGGATCGACTGCCAGCCGGTGAGGCTCGACCCGGAGAAGCCGAGGCCGTCCTCGAAGACGTCTTCGTCGAGCTTGCCGACGGGGATCGTGACGTGCTGCCAGGCGCCGAGGAAGTCGGCGAACCGCAGGTCGACCGCCTTGACTTCCTTCTCGCGGCACAGGGCGAGGACTTCGCGGGGCTTCATGGCGAGCGGGTTCCTGGGCTTGGCCGCCGCGGGTCGGCGGCGGGGCCATGATACCGTCGCGCGCCCGACGAACCGGGCCGGGGCGATCGCCTCAGCCGTCGGGGCGCAGCGCCGCGCTCCATCCGCTGTCGTCGCGCTCGACGACGAGCACGCCGGAGAGGATCACGCCGCCGAGGAGCGCGACGATCCGCGCCGCCTCGCCGAGGCGGCCGTCGGCCGGCTCGGCGACGTCGGCAGTGCCGCCGTCGACGCGCCGCGCGAAGCCGCGCCCGCCAGACACCTCCCCGGCGACATGGTCGAGCCACGCCAGCCGGTGGGGGGCGATCGCCACCGCCGGCACGGCCGGGCCGCCGGCGCGGGGAATCTCGGCCAGCCGCCAGGTCCGGCACGACTCGCCGGCCTCGAGCAGCAGGTCGTAGTGCCGGCCGACCGGGTCGTCCGGGGCAGCGACGTGTTCGAGCAGGACCCAGCGTGGCATTGCGACGTGTTAGAGATAGCCCCAGCGTGGCATTGCGACGTGTTAGAGATAGCCCCAGCGTGGCATTGCGACGTGTTAGAGATAGCCCCAGCGTGGCATCGCGACGTGTTGAAGATAGCCCCAGCGTGGCATTGCGACGTGTTGAAGACAGCCCCAGCGTGGCATCGCGACGGGCTTGATCACGAATCGTCGCGCAACGCCTGCAGCGGCACCAGCGACCCGATCGACAGCATGGCCTC
>VGZO01000076.1 GCA_016872555.1 Planctomycetota bacterium | reverse complement strand
ACGAGCCATCCATGGCCTCGTTCCGCTTGGCCGACCGGTGGGAACGCCAAGGGTTCCCACGGTCGGCCGCCGCCGCATCCCGCGGCGGCAACGGCACGGCCATGCTCGTCACGATGCGCCACACGAGCCATCCATGGCCTCGTTCCGCTTGGCCGATAGCGGCACGTTGAACGCCGCCGAGGGGTCGCCTACAACTGCCACAGAGGATCCATTCCGCCCCGTTCCAGGCCCCCGGCATGACGCCCCTCGACAGCGCCCGCGACCGGCTCCGGGCGATCGGCCGCGAGTTTCACGGGCGGGGCTGGTCGCTGGGCACCAGCTCCAACTACAGCGTCGTCTCGTCGCGGCAGCCGCTCGAGCTGCTGATCACCGTCAGCGGCAAGGACAAGTCGGCCCTCGGGCCCGACGACTTCGTCCGCGTCGACGCGGCGGGGCGCCCCTGCGACGGCTTCGGCCGCAAAGCCTCCGCCGAGACGCTCCTCCACTGCACGATCGCCCGGCTGCTCCCCGACGTCGGCGCGATCCTCCACACCCACTCGGTGTGGGCGACGCTCCTGTCGGGGGCCGACGAGGCGGTCGGCAGCGTGCGGATCGGTGGCTACGAGATGCTCAAGGGCCTCGAAGGGATCACGACCCACGACACGGCCGTCGAGATCCCCGTCCTGCCAAACTCCCAGGACATGACTCCGCTCGCCGAATCCCTCGGGCAGATCCTCGCGCCCCGCTCCGGGATCCGCCGCCCCTACGGCTTCCTCCTTGCCCGCCACGGCCTCTACACCTGGGGTACGAGCCTCGACGAAGCGCGGCGGCACGTCGAGATCCTCGAGTTCCTGTTCGAGGTCGTGTTCCGCACCCGCAGCGCGGGCCTCGCCCCCGCCATGGCCCGCGTGCAGCAGCACCAGCAACAGTGACCCGGACCCGATCCCCCGTTCCGACTCCCGAGGAGACTCCGATGGCGATCGTCACCATTCCCGCCCTCGCGCGACGGATCACCGACCGCGCCGAGCTCGACGCCTTCCTCGCCGCCGAGGGAATCGAGCACGACGTCTGGCCGCTCGAGGATCGCGTCGATCCGGCGGCGCCCCCCGAGGCGATCCTCGCCGCCTACGCGCCGGAGATCGAGGCGCTCAAGCGGCGCGGCGGGTTCGTCACCGCCGACGTCATCGACGTCCGCCCCGAGACGCCGAACCTCGAGGCGCTGCTCGCCAAGTTTTCCAAGGAGCACACCCACACCGAGGACGAGGTCCGCTTCATCCTCCAGGGGAGCGGGATCTTCCACATCAACCCGGTGGCCCGGCCGGTGTATGCCATCGAGGTCCACGCCGGCGACCTGATCAGCGTGCCGCGCGACACGCGCCACTGGTTCGACCTCTGCGGCGACAAACGGATCCGCGCGATCCGGCTGTTCCAGGACATGTCGGGGTGGACGCCACACTACGCTGCCGACGGCGTCCATGGCGGCTACCAGCCGCTGTGCATGGGCCCGGCGCAGCTGGCCGGGCAGGGCGCCGGCAGCGGGGGTACGCGGCTGTGATCGTATTCGACGGCCGCGCCATCCTCCTCGACGTCGAGGGGACCACGTCGTCGATCGCGTTCGTGTACGACGTGCTGTTCCCGTTCGCACGCGTTCACGCCGGATCGTTTCTCGCCGCCCACCGCGGCGACGCCGAGCTCCGCAGGCTCGCAGCCGAGCTCCGCACCGAAGCGGGGGATGCGACCGACCCGGGCGACGACTGGCCGGCCGCGACGGCTCGGGCGGCGCTCGCGCTCATGGACCGCGACGCCAAGACGACCGCGCTCAAGACGCTCCAGGGACTGGTCTGGCGGCACGGCTTTGAGTCGGGGGAGCTGGTGGCCCATGTCTACGACGACGTCCCCGCGGCGCTAGCGGCATGGGCCGACTCGGGGCTCGACGTGCGGATCTACTCGTCGGGCTCGGTCGAGGCGCAGCGACTGTTTTTCGGCTATACCGCCCACGGCGACCTGACCGGCTTCCTCCACGGCCACTACGACACCACGACCGGGCCGAAGCGCGACCCGGAGAGCTATCGGCGGATCGCCGCCGACATCGGCCTCGAGCCGCGCCAGATCCTGTTCGTCAGCGACGTGGGCGCCGAGCTCGACGCCGCCCGCACCGCCGGGATGGCGACGGCCGCCGCCGACCGGCCCGGCAATCGCCCGGTCGACGCCGAATTCGCCCACGACACGGTCACGAGCTTCGCCGAGATCGTCACCTGACGCCGCCAGCCCGACCCGAAAGGATCGCCGCGGGGACATGAGTGCATGAGTGCCACGCCCTCGACCGCCGCCTGTGCATTCGCCGCGGTCGGCTCGACCGCACCCCGGCTCGACGAGGCGCTCGCCGCGGCGGCGGCCGGCGCGCTCGACGGGATCGGCGGCCACGCCGACCTCGCCGTCGTGCTGATCTCGGCCGGCCACGGCGAGGCGATCCGGCCGGCGCTCGAGGGGCTGTCGGCGGTGCTGCCGGTCGAGGCGCTGCTCGGCGCCACCGCCGAGGGGATCCTCGTCGGCGGCACCGAGCACGAATCGGGACCGGCGGTGGCGGTGTGGTTGGCAAGGCTGCCGGGGGCGGAGATCGTCCCGTTCGCGCTGGCCCACGAACGGACCCCCGACGGCGGCACGTTCGTCGGCTGGCCGGTGGTGCTCGAGCAGGCCTGGCCCGAGGGGGCCGGGGTCCTGCTCGTGGCCGATCCGTTCTCGTTCCCGGTCGAATCGTTCATCGCCCGCCTCGCCGACGACCAGCCAAGGGCCCCGATCGTCGGCGGCATGGCGAGCGCCGGGCGCCGCCCGGGGGGCAACGTGCTCCTCGTCGGCGGCCAGTCGTTCGACCGCGGCGCGGTCGGCGTGGTGATCGGGGGCGGGGCGCGGATCCGCCCGGTGGTCTCGCAGGGCTGCCGGCCGATCGGCCGCCCGCTGGTCGTGACGCGCTGCGAGGAGAATTTGGTCCTCGAGCTCGGCGGCCGGCCGGCGCTCGAGCGCCTCCGCGAGATCTACGCGACGCTCGACGACGCCGACCGGGCGCTCGTCCGCGGCTCGCTCCATCTCGGCCGCGTCGCCAGCGAGTACCAGGATTCGTTCGCCCAGGGGGACTTCCTCGTCCGCAACGTCGTCGGGGCCGACGCCGACAGCGGTGCGATCGCGATCGGCGACGTCGTCCGGCTCGGCCAGACCGTCCAGTTCCACGTCCGCGACGCCGCCAGCGCGCATGCCGATCTCGGCAGCCTCCTCGACCGCGCCGCCGCCACACCCCGGCCGGCCGGCGCGCTCGTCTTCACCTGCAACGGCCGCGGCAGCCGGCTCTTTCCCCGGCCCGACCACGATGCGGCGCTCGTCCAGGAGAAGCTCGGGCCGATCGCCGCGGCCGGTTTTTTCGCCCAGGGGGAGATCGGGCCGATCGGCCAGCGCAACTGCCTCCATGGGTTCACCGCCAGCATCGCCCTGGTCGGCCCCGCCTGAGACGGCCGACCGGCCTTGACCCGCGCCGTGGGGCAGGCCTACCGTCTCCTCCCCCGGAGGCGTGCCACGCGATGCGTTCGATTCCTGGCCTGGTCCGTGGCTGTGCCGTGGCGGTGATCGGTGTCGCGACCGGCTGCGCGCATCACCGTCAGGACTACGCCTACGCGCCGCCGCTGGTGGCTCCCGTCTACCCGCAGCCTGCGGGCCCGACGGTGCCCGGCAGCTACGCGCCGCCGTTGGTCACGATGCCGGGGCCCGCCACGGCCGCGGTGCCCGGCCCGGCCGGCACCGCCCCCACCGCTGCCGTCGTCGCCGACGGCCAGGTGCCCCCCTGTCCGCCGATCGACGGCGCCACGCTCGTGGGCGACTGCGGGCCGGCCGATGGGGAGCTCCCCGCCGGCGCGACGCTCGTCAGCGACGAGCCGGTCGGCAACGCACGCCCGGGCGGCACCGTCGTCGGGGCGGGCTACGTGGAACCGACGATGCCCCTCCCGGGTCCGATCCTGCGGTGACCGCGCCGCGTGCGGGCGCGTTCCCGTTCACGGCGCGAGCGGCACCTGATCGGGGCCGGCCACGTAGGCGACCAGGTCGCGGATCTCCTCGGCCGACAATGGCCCGAGTAGGTTGTCGGGCATCAGCGACTCGCTCCCCACGCGCCGGTCGGCGATCGCCGTGCGGTCGATCACGATCTCGTCCTGTGCGGTCCGCACCGTGAGCGTGCGGTCGCCGGCGGCGGTGACGACGCCGGTCACGGCCCGGCCGTCGTCGAGGAGGAACGTCTCGGCGCGGAATCCGGCGGCGACGCTCGCCCCGGGATCGACCATGTTCTCGAGGACGTAGTTGAGGTTGCGCCGGTTGGAACCGGTGAGGTCGGGGCCGAGGAGGCGCCCCGCGCCGAACAGCACGTGGCAGGAGGCGCAGGCGCGGGCGAACACGGCCCGGCCGCGGCTCCGGTCGGCGGAGGACAAGACGGCGGGGGTCAGCGCCGCGGACAGCTCGTCGATCCGCGCCCGCCGCTCCGCCGGTGTGCTCCGGACAGCCCCCCAGACGTCGACCAGCCGGGCGGAGAGCGCGTCGTCGCCGAAGCCGGCGATCTGCCGGGCGTGGAACGCCGATATCTCCTCGCGCCTGATCCGCCCCGCGACGACGGCGTCGACGAGCAGGGCGGCGCTTGCCGGCCGTGCCGCGAGGAGGTCGACGAGCGCCTCGCGGTCGGCGGGGGTGAGGATCCCGAGCCGCTCGAGCGCCTTGGCCGGCACGGCGGGGTCGTCGGACCGCGCCAGCGCCGCCAGCGCCTCGCCGACCACGGCCCGGTCGCCGAGCAGGGCCACGAGCCAATCGCCCCCCGCGGTCGGCACGGTCGGGGCGAGGGCGCGGATCGCCTGCCGCCGGGCCACGGGATCGGCGCTGCCGTCGGCGGCGATCGCCCGCAATTCGGCAGCTCCCCGGCCAACCCCGAAGACGACGTCGAGCTCGCGCACGGCGGCCGCCGCCGTCTCGCCGCCGCGGCTGGCCAGCCGGGGCCCCAGTTCGCGCCATCCGGCAGGTGCCGTTGCCCGGCTCCAGCCACGGAGTCCGTCGGCGAGCCCCCGGCAGACGTCGGCGGCGACGGCCGGCTCGGCCTCGGCGGCCATCACCAGCAGCGCCGTCACCCCCTCGGGGTCCGACTCGATCCCGTCGGCGAGGCGCCGGGCGATCGACCGGCGCAGCGACGGCAGCTTGGCGGCCTTCACCAGCGCCACCGCCCGAAGGGTGTCGTGGGGCACGAGCCCGGCGATCCCGTACCACACCAGCCGCGGCAGCGCCGGATCGGTGGCGAACGTGTCGTGGCTGGCGAGGGCAGTGGCGAGCCGGAACCGCCTTCCGGCGTCGAGACGCGGAAGCAGGCTCGCGAGGTGGAGCGGCACGGGACTGTCGCGCTCCGTCCGTGCGAGCCGGACGAGCACGTCGAGCGCGGCGTCGTCGGGCTGCGGGCCCTCGGGCGACGAGCGGTCGGCGAGCAGCCGCACGCCCCACGCGCGCACGGCGGGATCGCCGTCGTGCAGCGCCCGCACGAGCAGCGCCTCGGGCACACGGTCGAGGGCGGCCAGCGCCCACAGGCAGCGCAGCCGGTGGAGCGGATCGGCGTCCGTGGCGAACGTATCGACGAGCCACGCTGCGTCGTCGTCGACGGCACGGCCGGCGAGCGCTCGCCGCTGCCACTCGCGAACGGCGGCCCGGCTCCACCACTGATCGGTGGCCAGCAGCGCGGCGCGGAGGGCGGCGCCGTCGAGCGCCGTGACGTCGATCGCGCGTGGGCCCGGCCGGCCATGGACGAGCCGGTAGATCCGGCCGCTCGAGCGGTGGACGCCGTCGTGGTCGTGGCACTCGCCGGTGTCGGACCAGTCGGCGATCAGCACCGCGCCGTCATGAGTGGCGACGAGATCCATCCCGCGGAAGAACGGATCGGCGAACAACGCCAGATCGGGACCGTGGCTCGCGGTGAACCCGGCGCCGCGCGGGGCGAGCAGGTCGGCGTTGATCCGCCGGCCGTGAAGGTTGAGCGTGTAGACACGGTCGCGGTACTCGGCGGGCCAGTCGTCTCCCTGGTAGACGAGCAGGCCGATGTGGGCGTGGCCGCCCCCCGCAGCGTCGGTGGCGTCGCTGATCCCGCTGCGGACGTCGCTCCATTTCTCGCCGGTGTCCCAGTGGACGTGATCGGCGACCTGGGGGATCAGGTCGTGGACGTGCGGATCGAGATCGACGCCGTACATCCGCTCGACGTGGCTTCCCGGCACGACGTGCCAGAGGTGGCCGATGACGGTGTTGATCACGAACAACTCGCCGCGCGCGTCGAAGTCGAACCCCCAGGAATTGGTCATCCCGTGGAGCACGCCCTCGACCTGCTTCCGGCCCGGATGGTAGCGCCACACGCCGGTGTTGATCGCCACGCGCTGGCTGTCGCCGCTGCCGGGCAGGCCGATCCGCGACGTCGCCTGGATCCCGTGCCGGCCATACAGCCAGCCGTCGGGCCCCCACTTCAGGCCGTTGGCGGGCGTGTGGCCGACGGCATCGGCGTCGAAGCCGTCGAGGACCGTCTCCGGCGGACCGTCGGGCACGAGGTCGCCGTCGCGGTCGGGAATGAACAGCAACCGCGGAAGATCGAGGACGAACACGCCGCCGAGGCCGACGGCGATGCTCGTGAGCAGTCGGCCCCCGTCCCAAAACACGGTCCGCCGGTCATGACGGCCGTCGCCATCCTCGTCGGCGAAGACGACGATCCGATCGCGAAACTCGTCCGACCAGCCACCGGCGTTGGCACCGCTCCAGGAGTAATTCTCGGCCACCCAGACGTGCCCCCGCGCGTCGGTGTCGATGGCGATCGGGTTGGCGACCGCTGGCTCGGCGGCGAACACCTCGAGCCGGAAGCCCGCCGGCAGCCGCGCCGTCCGGCACACCTCGAGCGGATCCATCGGCCGGGCGGTCGACTTTTCCGTGTCGACCGGCGTCGGAAAAGCATCCTCACCCCCGCGCGTGACGGCGCCTGCCGACAGCGCGAGTACGACAAACAGACCCCTCATCAACAGAGCCCTCATCAACAGACGCCGGCCGCCCACGCCGCCAACTCGGTATCGGAAAGGCACGGACGTCGAATCCACGGCGGTGATGGGCATCGTTCAACCCCCGGATCCTGAAGAGCCAACAACCATGCCGCATCCTATCGAACGTGCCAGAGCCTCGTCTTTCCCAGCCCAGGGACCCGCGAAGCCCCTCCGCCGTCGCCCTCGCATCGGCCCGTCGCAACCTCGTGCGGGTCGATGCGAGGGCAGAGGCGCGAGGGGCGTCCCCCTCTGCAGAGCCCGAGCGGAGGTCGCTCACGTCGACATCGGTCCGCGCCAAGCCCTGAGGCGCGAGGGGCGTCCCCCTCTGCAGAGCCCGAGCGGAGGCTTGGCCACCCGAAGACTCTTGAAGACGACACTCTCAGTGACGTCGGTGGTCTACGCATGGTGCTGCTCCGCTCTCCCACCGTCGTCGTCCCGTCAGGGCAGCGGATGGCGGGCGAAAAACTCCCCGATGATCGGGTTGGCATCCAACGACAGCGCCGACGGGCCGAGGTAAAACGAGTCGGGCACGCGCCCCGGCCAGGTGTGGCCGCCGCCGGTGATCTCGTAGAGGATCACTTCGGCGTCGCTGCCGTTCCCCCAGGCCACGCGCTCGATCGTGATCCCCTCGTCGGCACACGGCACCGTCTCGCGGGCAGGCTCCTCGGCCAGACCGTTGGCCCTCACCCACTCGAGCAGGCCGTCGTGGATCCCGCGGTGGAACGTCCGCGTCACGCTCCGCCGGCCGACGCCCCCGGCCAACGGCGTGAATTGGTCGAGCGACCCGTGGAAGTGGAGCACGGGCACCGGCCGCGACGGCTTGATCGAGTCGAGCGCCAGCGGCCCGGCGACCGGCGCGATCGCGGCCACGATGTCGGCCGCCTCGGCCGCCAGCCGGTAGGCCATCATCGCGCCGTTGCTCATCCCGGTGGCATGGATCCGGCGCCGGTCGATCGGCTCGCGTTGGCCGAGCAGGGCGACGAGCTCGCGGGCGAAGCCGACATCCTCGGCATCGCCGTCGCGCGCCTCGCCGCAGCAGTTGCCGCCGTTCCACGTGAGCATGCTCTCGCGCGTGCCGGTGCCCGCCGGATAGACGACCAGCGCCCGGCCCGCCGCGGCAAGGACGTCGAGCCCCGAGAAGCCGCGCATCATCCCGGGATGGCTGCGGCCGCCGTGAAAGGCGAGGACGACGGGCCATCCGGTCGCCGGCGGCGTCGCGCGCGGCACGCAGACCAGCGCCCAACGGTCGCGCGGGCCGACGCGCACCGCCACCCGCTCGACCCTGAACATGTCCGGGGAATCCGCGCTCATCCTGCCGCCGCCCCGTGATGGTGACGCCACGTGCCGCCATGTCCTACACTTCCGGGCGGCCGTGGGCGAGTGGCAGCGGACGCGTGCGAACGAGGGCAGCGAGATGGTGTTTCCTCGCACCGCCGGGATCCTCCTCCATCCGACATCGCTCCCCGGGCGATTCGGGATCGGCGAATTCGGACCCGAGGCCGTCGACTGGATCGGGGCGCTGTCGCGCATGCGGCAGCGGCTGTGGCAGGTGCTGCCGCTCGGCCCCACCGGCTACGGTGATTCCCCCTACCAATCGCTGTCGACGTTCGCCGGCAACACGCTGCTGGTGTCGTTCGACAGGCTCCGCGACGCCGGGCTCCTCGACGCGGCGGACACCGACGGCTTCCCCCGGTTTCCGCTCGATCGCGTCGACTTCGGCAGCGTGATCCCGGCGCGCCGCACATTGCTCTCCCGCGCCGCGGAACGGTTCACCCGTTCGGCACCCAACGGCCTCCGCCGCGCGGCGGTGGCGTTTGCGGAGCGCGAGCGTGCCTGGCTCGACGACTGGTGCCTGTTTGCCGCGCTCAAGGAGCACTTCGACGGCCGGCCATGGGTGGAGTGGCCGGAAGACGTGGCGCGGCGCGACCGCGGGGCCCTGCGCGTCGCGGCCGGGCGGCTCGCCGGCGCGATCGAGCGCGAACGGCTGCTGCAATTCTTCTTCCACGAGCAGTGGGAGGCGCTGCGCGACGCTGCCCGATCGCACGGGATCGCGATCGTCGGCGACCTGCCGATCTTCGTCGCCCACGACTCGGCCGACGTGTGGTGCCATCCCGAGCTGTTTCATCTCGACGCCGCCGGCCGACCGACGGTGGTCGCGGGCGTGCCCCCCGACTACTTCTGCGAGGATGGCCAACTGTGGGGCAATCCGCTGTACCGCTGGGAGGCACACGCCGCCGACGGCTTCGCCTGGTGGGTGGACCGCCTGCGCGGAGCGTTTTCACGGTTCGACGCCCTGCGCGTCGACCACTTCCGCGGTTTCGCGGCGGCCTGGGAGATCCCCGCCGCCGCCCCGACAGCGGCCACCGGCCAGTGGGTCGAGGCCCCGGGGCGGGCACTGTTCGCCGCCGCGCGCCGTGCCCTCGGAGACCGGCCGATCATCGCCGAGGACCTCGGCCTGATCACCCCCGACGTCGAGGAGCTGCGCCAGGAGCTCGGATTCCCGGGGATGCGCGTGCTGCAGTTCGCGTTCGGTGATCCGCTCGGCCCCGACGATCCCCCCGACGACGACCCGGCCGACCGCGTCGTCTATACCGGCACCCACGACAACGACACCGCCCGCGGCTGGTACGACTCGCCCCCCGATGCCAATCCCGCCCGCCCGGCCGACGCCGTCGAGCGCGAGCGGCACCGCGCCCGCGTGCGCCTGGCCAGCGACGGCACCGAGATCCACTGGGATCTGATCGCGATGGCCCTCCGCAGCCGGGCCCGGGCCGCGCTGTATCCGCTCCAGGACGTCCTCGGCCTCGGTTCAGAAGCGCGGATGAACACGCCGGGACGGGCCTGGGGCAACTGGGTGTGGCGCTTCCGCGCCGAGCAGCTCACGCCGGAGCTCGAGGAGCGGCTCGCCGGGCTCACGATGGACGCCGGGCGCTGCTGAACGGCCGGCCCACGGCAGTGGGCGCCGGTCGCACCCGCCGTGGCGACGCGCTCAGCCCTTCGCAGGCGAGTTCACCGTGGCGCGGGGACGGCGGTAGAGGGCCACGATCCGCTCGGTGGTGGCGGCGATCCGCTCGCGGACGTCGGCTGGCTCGAGCACCTCGACCCACTCCTCGAGGGCGAGTAATTGCGGGACGAGCTCGTCGTCCCACGCGCGGGGGATCACCAGCTCGACACTGCCGTCGGCGAGCCGAGTCACCTGCTGCCGCGGATGAAACGGTTTTTCGCACGCCCACCGGGCCCGGTGCGGCGCGACGCGGAGCCGAAAGCGCCGCGGCGGCACCGTCGCCGACCGGTAGATCGTGATGCTGTCGCCGAGCTCGTCGGCCACGCTCACCGCCCGCGGCGGGAACGGCCGCTTCGTCACCCGCGCCACCTCGACGCGGTCGAGCTTGAAAAACCGCAGGCCAGGCGCGGCCGCAATGCCCTTCGCCACCGGACAGGCGGCCACGTAGAGCACACCGTCGTAGAGCACCAGCGCGTCCGGCTCGATCGTGCGGCGCTGGGCGTCGCGGTCCCCCTGGCCGCGGTACCGGATCTGGAGCTGGAGCCGCTGACGGATCGAGCGGTTGATCGCGGCCAGGAGCCGCGGCTCGTAGCGTCCCTCCGCCGGCCGCGGGTGGACGACGAGCCCCTCGCGGAGGGTGTCGGCATGGGCGACCAGCGCCGGCGTCGCCAGCGCCTCGACGCGCGCCAGCAGCGCCGCGATCCCCCGCCAGTAGACCGTGCCCGCCAGCGGGGCGAGGAAGTCGCGGGCCACGAGCAAGGCGAGCAGCTCGGGCAGTGCCGCCGTCGGCGGGTCGAGGCGAGCCTGCCACGTCCCGCGGGCCAGGGTCCAGCACTGCCGCTAACGCCCCGACCCATCGACCGCGCGGACGCAGCGGAGCGGATACCCGAATTCCTGGATGAAGCCGAGATCCCGCCGCACCGTCCGGTTGGAGAGCTCGTCGATCACCCCCCGGTCGCGGAGGCGGTCCTTGAGGTCGACCACCGACAGCGGACGCCGACTCGCGCCGAGGACCTCGACGAGATGGCAGATCCGCAGCAACTGCTCATGGCGTCCGAGTGAATCCATACTACCGACATCCCCCGAACACCCCTCGCGAGAGGTGTTTTGCGTCCGTTCATTTCCTCATCATTTTCTCACATGGCCGCTTTGCGGCCTGATTTTCGCCAATAGGGTAGCTCGTGTGCGTCGTGCGCGTGAGGGATGCGCCCGATTCCGGCGGGTCGGCGCGAATTCGGACGGAATCGCGAATTCGGGACCAAGCGGCGGTGTTGGTTTTCAAGGGGGGCATGGTGCAGGTCATGTTTCCCAAGAAGGCAGTTCCAGGAGAGAGGGATGTCACGGAGCCAGGGTCGCCAGCCGAGGCCCCCACATCTCATC
>VGZO01000075.1 GCA_016872555.1 Planctomycetota bacterium | reverse complement strand
CCCGGCGGCGACGATGTCGTGGACGGTGCCAGACATGTCGTCGGGCACGTCCTGCTGCAACAGCGCCACCGTCGTGCCGGGGGCCACGATCACGGCACCCGAGTCGGGCTTGACGGCCCCGGCGACTAGGCGCATGAGCGTGGTCTTGCCGGCGCCGTTGCGGCCGAGGAGTCCGACGCGCTGCCCGCGCTCGACATGGCAGGTGACGTCGTCGAGGAGCGGCAGGCCGTGGAAGCGGATCGAGAGGTCGCGGAGCGTGATCAGGGGCATCCGTCGGGTCCGGGGGCAGCGCCGGCGCGTTGATACAAGGGCTCGGTGGTCGCGCGGTCGAGTGACGTCCAGCACCGAAAAGCCGACCACCCGGATACGATAGGTGATATCGACTCGGCAGGCGCCTTGACTGGTCCCGTCGCGGTCGTCACGGCGCGGGGGCCTGCTTGGCCTTCAGCGTCTCGCCGATGAATGCCGTGAGCTTCGGCCCGCGGAGCTCACGCGACGTGCCGAGGATCTTCCCCGAGTCGCCGTCGACGAGCAGCACGAACGGGATCCCGCTCACGTCGTACTGCTGCGCCAGCGAGGCCGGCCGTCCCCGGCCGTCGTGGATTTGCTTCCAGGGCAGCTCCCGGTCGACGAGGAACTGCCGCACCTTCTCCTCGTCGTCGTCGCCGTCGAGGCTCACGCCGAGGATCTCGAAGCCGGCGTCGTGCCAGTCGTCGTAGGCGCGCTTCACGTTGGGGATCTCCGCGATGCAGGGGCCGCACCAGGTCGCCCAGAAGTCGAGCATCACGATTTTGCCGGCGTAGCGCCCGGGAAACTCGATCGAGTCGCCGTCGAGGTCGGTGGCGGAGAAGGCCAGCGCCGGCTGCCCGATCCGCAGGTCGGGGGGCAGGGGCCGGCGCGGCAGTTCCTCGGCGGCCGGGGCGAGCGTGAGCCGGCCGTCGGCGAGCGAAAACACCATCGTCGACCCGGTGAAGTTGAACGGCTTGCCGATCGTGGCGACCTCGTAGTTGCGGCTGATGTCGCCGTCGCCGTTGCGGTCGATCGGCAACGTCGCCTCCGCGTCGGGCGTACCGGCCGTGAACGTCGTCAGCTTCTCGCCGTCGATCTCGAAGGCGTACTCGTGGCCGAAGTCGACGTACCAGAGGAGGACGTTGGCCAGCTGGGCCCGGCGCGGGTCGTTGGGATCGAAGCGGTACACGCCGATGCTGCCGACGTTGCCGTCGCCGAGGTTTATCGTCGCGGTCCCGGAATAGGTCGTCGAATCGCCCTGCTGCTTCGGCTCCCATGTCGTCGCCGGATCGTTCGTCAGGTCGCCGTCGGCGTTGGTGTCGACCCACAGCCGGCCCGGACCCTCCTCGGGCTGGTCGATGACGAACGCCCACGACGATTCACCGAGCGTGAGCAGGCCGTAGGCCGGCCGCACGAGCCCTTCCGGCGCGACCTTCACGATGCCCGCTTCCTGATCCATCGGCGCGCGGATCGGGCGGTAGCCGCCGATGCGGCGGGTCACTCCTTCGGCGAGGAAGCGCTGTTCGACCTCGCCGGCGGCGCCGGCGCAGGCCGCGAGGAGGACCACGGCACCGGGCAACCAGCCGATCGACGAGGGCGCGGGATGGGTCATGATGGCCGCCGGAGGTCGGAGACGGGGAAGAATGGCAGGCACGCACGCCGCGTGCCGGGGCGGTGCCTCGGGCAGCCCCGACGGCCCGCGCCGATCGGCGACGACGGCCGCCCCGCCCGGTCCGTCGCGCGGTCGACTGTAATGCACCTGGCGCGGCGTGGCAATTCACCGCCCCGTGCGCGGCCGGGGCAGCGCGGGTGTCGCCGGTGTCCGGGCCGCGGCCGTGCGCCGGCCCGGTCGGTAAGCTGCCGGCTGGCGAGCGACCGAGACACGTTCATGGCGGGAGCGATCCATGGAAGCGACGTCGAGTTGGTTCGTGTGGGCGCTGTTGTCGGCGGCTTTCGCGGCGCTGACGGCGATCTTCGCCAAGATCGGCGTCGAGGGGATCGATTCCGACCTCGCCACGCTCGTGCGGGCGGCGATCATCCTCGTGCTCCTGGCGGCGTTCGTCTGGGCGACGGGAAAGGGGCGTGATCCCCTCACGCTCCCGGCGAAGACGCTCCTCTTCCTGGCGCTGTCCGGGATGGCGACGGGGGCGTCGTGGGTGTGCTACTTCCGCGCGCTGAAAATGGGCGAGGCGTCGAAGGTCGCGCCGGTGGACAAGCTCAGCGTGGTGCTCGTGGCGGTGTTCGCATTCCTGTTCCTCCACGAGCGGCCCGCGGCGAGGGAGTGGGCGGGGATCGTCCTCGTCGCCACCGGCGTGCTCGTCCTCGCGCTGAAGCGCTGACCGACCGGGGTCGAGCGCCTGCCGCCGACAGGGTCACCCGTGCCCATCCGGCGGCGTCGGGCTACCGAGGCGGCGCCCGCCCGGCCGGCACGCGCGGCGTCAGTCGCCGGCGCGGACCATCTCGACGACGATCGGCTCGGGAAGCTCGAGCGTGATCGTCATCGTGTCGGCGCCGGACAGGCGATGGCGGATCGAGAGGTCGAAGCGGTTGCCGTCGGCCCCCGTGATCGAGACCCGCGACACGAGCGCCCCGTCGTCGGCCTGGATCCAGGTGCCGGTGAAGGTCGCCCCGCGGGCGTCGCCCCAGGCCTGGAAGACGGTGCCGTCGGCGGCGTTGACCGCGACGAGCGCCGTCGAGGGATTGTCGCCGGCGGCATTGACGATCTCTCGATGTCCTGGACCGTGGCGACGACGCGGAACCGGGTCGGGCTCCCCGGAGCGGTGTCGATCACGCTCACCGAGTCGGAGACGTGGTTCGCCACCCAGACCTCGCGGCCGTCGAGCACGTCGCGGTAGCCTATCGCACCCGAACCGCGCGACCCATGCCGAGTCGCGCCCGACGACAAGCCCGCGGTCCCCCGGCGCTCACCCGGACCGGGCGGTGGTGGGAATCGCCGTCGTTACGAACGTCATCCCGGCGGCGCGGAGCCGGTCGACGAGCACGTCTCCGAAGGCCGTCGCCGGCGTGAGCACGCCGGCACGGTCCGGCAGCCGGTCGCGGTTCACGACCAGCGCCAGCGCACTTTCGCCGAGCATCAGCGACGTCGCCGCGTAGCCGGGATCCCCCTGGGCCGCGACGCGCGTGCGGTAGCGCGTGCCGCCGGTCGTGCCGGCGACGATGTCGAGCGCGAACATGCCGTTGGCCCGGGCCTCGTCGTCCGGACCTTCCCCGGGGGCCGGGAGGAGCCGGTCGAGGAGCCGGCGCGTGGGGCCGAAGCCGAGGCCGGCGACGAGGGCACCGAAGCCGAGCGTCATCGCCAGGGCCCGTAGCGGAGAAGCGAGCGACGTGCCGAACCCGACGAGCTCCTGGTAGTGGAAGTCGGGGCCATAACCGCCATCGAGCAGCGCGTGCGACCGGCGGACGATCCGCGTGTTGAACGGGGCCATCACGAACGGGCCGACCCACTCGCCGAGGCTCCGGTCGTGGCGCGGCCAGGCGACGTCGGCGTCGCGCAACGGCCAGCCGCCGGCCGACGGCGCCCGCCGGACCGGGTCGAGGCCGAACGGATCGGCGACGAGCCGCGCGAGGGCGGGGTCGGCGCCCGTCATCCGCAGCTGCTGGCGGAGCGAGTCGATCGTGCCGCCGCTGAATCCCCCCTTTGCCTTCCGCATCACCAGCGCCGTCGCGCCGAGCGTGCCGGCGCCGTCGGCCGCGGCCCGCCGCGCGGTGATCCAGACGCCGAGGTCGGAGGGTATCGAGTCGAACCCGCAGGCGTTGACGATCCGCGCGCCCGACGTCCGGGCGGCGCCGTGGAACCGGTCGATGCACTCCCTGACGAACACCACCTCGCCGGTGAGGTCGACGGAGTCGGTGCCGGCGGTGGCGCACGCCTCCACCAGCGGCACGCCGTGGCGGGCGTAGGGGCCGACCGTGGTCGCGACGACGCGCGTCCGGGCGGCGAGAGCGCGGAGCGCGGCCGCGTCGGCGGCATCGGCGACGACAATCGGCCAGTCGGCGGCGCCGGGGAGCGTGGCGCGCACGGCGGCGAGCTTTTCCGCGCTTCGCCCGGAGAGGGCGATCCGCACGCCTGCGGGCGCGTGCCGAGCGAGGTGCCCGGCCACGAGCCGGCCGACGAATCCGCTCGCGCCGTGGACGACGATGTCGAACTCGCGGGGGGCGTGCCCTGTCATCCGAGGTCCTCCACGGGATCGGCGGGCTCGGGACGAGCCGTGTCAGAACTTCGGCAGCTCGTTTCGAATCCCCTCGTCGAGCGGGAGCCGGTCGGGCAGGGCACCGTGGCGCTCCTGGAGCCGCACGAGCTCGGCGGCGAGCCGGGCGACGTCGGCTGCGTGGGCCGGATCGGCGGCGAGGTTTCGCATCTCGAGCGGGTCGGTGCGAAGGTCGTAGAGCTCGGCGGCGTGGCGGTCGGGGCCGCCGTCGCCGTGCGGGTAGCGGATGTATTTCCAGTCGGCCGTGCGCACCGCGCGGACGTTGGGGGTGAAGGGAAACTGCCGCTCGTAGTCGTAGTGGTAGAGGAACGACGTCCGCCAGCCGCTGGCGTCGCCGGCGAGCAACGGCGCCCACGAGCGGCCGTCGGCATCGGGGAGGGGAGGGAGCCCGCACAGGTCGAGGATGCTCGGGGCGAGATCGAGCGACAGGACCATCGACCGGACCACGCTGCCGGGGCGAGCGCGGCGCGGATAGCGGACGAGCAGCGGCACGCGGATGCTCTCCTCGTAGGCGGTGCGCTTGTCGACGCGGCCGTGCTCGCCGAGGGCGAAGCCGTTGTCGCTGGTGAAGATCACGACCGTGTCGTCGAGCCGGCCGGTGTCGCGCAGCCGCTCGATGATCCGGCCGACGCTGTCGTCGACCGAGGCGATGCAACCGAGGTAAACGCGGACGAACTTTCCGTACTCCTGCTGGCCGTAGAGCGGCCCGCCGAGGCCGTGCCAGGTGGGGTAGGAGCGCTCGAGCCACTCCGGCTTGCCGTCGGCCGCCCGGTAGCTCTCGGCGCTCGCCGGCTTGACGACGGGGTGGTCGTCGAAGGCGTGGGCGTAGCGTTCCTCGGGGACGATCGGCCCACCGTGGGGCGCCTTGTGGCCGACGACGAGGAGCCAGGGCTTGTCATGGGGCCGGGCGAGCCAGTCGAGCGCCGCGTCGGTGACCACGGTCGTGTAATACCCGGGGATCACGCGCCGCTCGCCGTCCACGTTGAATTCGTTGTCGTGGTAGGCACCCTGGCCCTTGTGGCTCATCCAGAAGTCGAACCCGGGGCGGCGCTGGTCGTCGTTTTCCCCCATGTGCCACTTACCGATGTACGCCGTCTCGTAGCCCGCCTCCTGGAGGCGGCGCGGGTAGCCCGGCAGGGCGGCGGGGTAGTCGGTGAAGTTGTCGCGCACGCCGTGGCGGTGGGCGTAGCGGCCGGAGATCAGCGAGGCCCGGCTCGGCGAGCAGAGCGACGTGGTCACGAAGGCGTTGGCGAACCGGCAGCCCTCGGCGGCGAGCCGGTCGAGGTGGGGCGTCTGGAACCAGGGGAACAGCGCGCGATCCCCCTGCTCGCGCTGCACGACGCCCAGCGCGTCGGGGCGCATGTCGTCGGTGAGGATCACCAGGACATCGGGGCGCTTCCCGTCGGCCGCGTTGGCGACGGTCGCCACGGCTGTCGCGAGCAGGAGCGATATCACCAGCCACCAGCCCGCTCGCATCGCGATTCCTTCCGGTCGTGGTTCGGGTTGGGCGCGAGTGTAGTCAGTGCGATGGAAACCGGTGTATCGGAACACAGGTCACGGTGCGAACCGACAGCAGGGAATTCATTCCCAGGCAAGCTGCCACGACGGAGGCCGGAGCGAATCACTACAGCGCAGTGGGGGCGATTCGCTCCGGCGGCGGGGCGGGCTCCGCCAGAGTAAGGGCACGGCTCCGTTGTGTGCCCTGCGGAAAGCGCCCCGCAACCGGCTATCGCGATTGTCGGTCCCATTGGCGCCGGATTTGCACTGCGTTCGGTCGCACCGTGGTCGCATGGGCCGCGGGCAGCCTTCGGAGGGAGCCATATGCGCCGACCGATCCACCGTGCCATCGCCCTGGCGCTCCTCGCCTGCGCGGCCAGCGCGCCCGACGGCGGGGCGCTTGCCCAGGCGCCGAGCTTCACGCTCGGTGCGAACTTCAACGGGTCATCGATCAATCAGTCGGGATTCATCCCGCCCGACACGATGGGGGCGATCGGCCCTTCCGACTACGTCGAACTGATCAACGGGCGCTTCGCCCGGTATGGCAAGACCGGCGTCCAGCAGGAGGCCCGGTCACTCGACAGCTTTTGGAACACGGCCCTGGCCGCGGGGGGCGGCGGGAGCGTGCAGAGCTTTTCGTTCGACCCGCGTGTGATGTACGACCGCCACAGCGGCCGCTGGTTCGCGACCGCGGTCGACTCCCTCCGGTCGACTCCCTCCGGTCGACTCCCTCCGGTCGACCACCAGCGGGATCCTCGTCGGCGTCACGACGGGAAGCGATCCCTCGGCGGGCAACTGGCGGGCGTTCCGGTTCGATGCCGATCCGACCGACCTGCGCTGGGCCGACTACCCGACACTCGGCATCAACGGTGACTGGGTGACGATCAGCAACAACATGTTCGGGGTGGCCGGGACGACGTCGACGTCGATCTCGGTGCTGACGATCCCCAAGGCGAGCCTTACTGCCGGGGCCCCGTCGCTGACCGGCAACAAGTACTTTGCCGACACCACCGCGGCCCCGTCGCCGCGGCTCGTCGACAGCAACGGCTTCACGCTCCATCCGGTGTACGACTACTCCAACAGTTCGCCGAACGTCGGCTACCTGGCGTCGCGATTCAACAACAGCTTCCTCCAGGTGTCGACGATCAGCGGTGCGGTCGCCAACCCGACGCTCACCGGCAACCGGTTCGTGCAGACGCAGACCAGGTCGATGGGGGACATCAACGCCCCCCAGCTCGGGGCCAACGACAACATCGATGCCGGCGACGCGCGCTTCAGCGCGTCTCCGGTGCTCGTCAACGGCAAGATCTGGGGAGCGCACTCGTTCGACGACGGGGGCAAGTCGCGGACCGTCGTCTACCGCCTCGACGCGACGACCAACACGCTCGAATTCGAGGGAACGGTCCCGCTGTCGAACGCGGCCCTGTGGGCCTACTACCCGTCGATTGCCGTCAACGAGTCGGGCGCGATCGCGATCGGCTTCTCCGGGTCGGATGACGCGACCTACGTGAGCACTTACGCCATCGCCGGCCAGTTCGACGGCACGAGCGTGACGTGGGGCACCGAGCAGCTCCTCCAGGCCGGCCTTGCCAACTACAGCCGCCTCGACGGCGCCGGCCGCAACCGCTGGGGCGACTACTCGGCGCTCCAGGTCGACCCGAGCGACCCGACCCGGTTCTGGACGATCCAGGAGTTCGCCAGCGCCACCAACGAATGGCAGATGCGCGTCACCGAGCTGCGCTTCAACGCGGTCCCCGAGCCGAGCACGATCGTGTAGCTCGCCGGCGGGGTGGCCGCCGCAGCGTGGACGCACCGCCGCCGGCGACGCCGCGCCCCGCGGGGCGATCCGGGGTGAGCGCGAGGGCTGCGGTGGACGCTTCGCCGCAGGGGAGCCGTCAATCGCGGCTGCGGAGCTTGGAGAGCAGCCGGAGGATCTCGATGTACAGCCAGACCAGCGTCACCATCAGCGCGAACGCGCCGTACCACTCGAGCTCTTTCGGTGCCCCGCGGTCGGATGCCTGCTCGATGTAGTCGAAGTCGAGGACGAGGTTGAGCGCCGCGATCACGACGACGGCGAGGCTGAAGAGGATGCCGATCGGGCCCGCGGAGTGGATGAACGGGATCGGGAAGCCGAACCACGACCCGAGGATCGACATCAGGTACACCAGTCCGATGCCGCAACTCGCGGCGACGACGCCGAGCTTGAAGTTCTCGGTCGCCTTGACGAGCCCCGACTGGTAGGCGAACAGCAATCCGGCGAGCGTGCCGAACGTGCCGCCGACGGCCTGGATGACGATCCCGGGATACTGGGCCTCGAAGCTCGCCGACACGCCGCCGAGAAACAACCCCTCGGCCGCCGCGTAGACCGGTGCAAGCGTCGGCGCCCAGGAGTGGCGCAGGCAGATCGCCAGTGCCGTCAGCAGGCCGACGACCGCTCCCCCGAGGGCCCAGGGCATCGCGGCGCCGGGGTCGGCCTCGACGGCGGCGAACGTCTTCGACCACGTGAACGACGCGGAGGCGAATGCGATCACGAGCAGGATCATCGTCTTCTGCGCGGTCCCGCGGACGGTCATCGTCGTCGCCGGGGATTGCTCGGCGGCGAGATCACGCCGGAAAACGCCGAAGTTTTCGAACGTCTTGTCGTTGAGCGTCGGGTTTCCGGTGCGCATGGATGGAACCTCGCGGAAGGGAGCCAGAAGCAGCGACCCAGACCAATGATAAAGTATACGCACCACCCCCCGAAAAGGTTGATCGGGAAGGGTGGCAGCGGGATCGCAGGGCCCCCAGGATAGGTATATTCACTGGTGGCGTCGTGGTCGTCCCCCAGCCCGCCTCCGGCCGAGGAGTTCGCTCGATGCGGCCCATCCGGCGCTCGCCGTGGCGGTGGCTGCTGTCGGGCTGGCTGATCGCGGCGGGCTTCGATCTCTTCTGCCGCGCCGACGAAGGCGCGGAGGGCGTGCCGTGCGCCACCGCCGGCGACCGGCCCGACGCGCCGCCGCCGTCGTTCGAGTCGGACGTGCTGCCGGTGCTCCGTCGGCACTGCCACGCCTGCCACGGCGACGACGCGCTGGAAGGCGCGCTCGACCTCCGCTCCGCCTCCGAGATCCTCCGTGGCGGCGAGAGCGGGCCGGCGGTGGTGCGCGGCGACCCCGACGCGAGCCTGCTCGTCGACCTCGTCGCCCGGGGGCAGATGCCCCCGGAGGGCGCGGACGCCGTCGATGCCGCCACCGTCGAATTGCTGCGGCGCTGGGTCCAAGCGGGGGCGCCGGCCGCCGAGCCGATCGTCAGGCTGCCGCCGCGGACCCAGGTCACCGCGGCCGACCGCGGTTTTTGGGCGTTTCAGCCGCCGCGGAAGGCCGACCTCCCGGCCGTCGCCGGCGCCGCCCGGGTGCGGACGCCGATCGACGCCTTCGTGCTCGAGAAGCTCGAGGCGGCGGGGCTTTCGTTTTCGCCCGATGCAGACAAGCGGGCGCTCGTCCGCCGGGCGACGTTCGACCTCGTCGGGCTGCCCCCCGACCCGGCGCGGGTCGAGGCATTCGTCGCCGACGACCGCCCCGACGCCTACGAGCGGCTCGTCGACGAGCTGCTCGCCTCGCCCCACCACGGCGAGCGCTGGGGGCGCCACTGGCTCGACGCGGCCGGCTACGTCGACAGCAAGCTCGACAACGACCTGGCGACGATCTACGACAGCGGCGAGGCGATGTGGCGCTACCGCGACTACGTGATCGGGGCGGTCAACGACGACAAACCGTTCGATCGGTTCCTCGCGGAGCAACTCGCCGGCGACGAGCTGGTCGACTGGCGGACAGCGGAGGCCTTCACCACCGACACCGTCGCGCTGCTGACCGCGACCGGCTTCCTCCGGACGGTCGACGACCACACCAACGAGCCACAGTACGGCGTCGAGAAGCGCTACGAGGTGATCAACGAGACGGTGAGCATGGTCTCGACGGCGCTGCTCGGCCTGACGATGGACTGCTGCCGCTGCCACAACCACAAATACGACCCGCTGCCGCAGCGCGACTACTACCGGCTGATGGCCTGTTTCGAGCCGGCCTACAACGTGACGGCGTGGAAGATTCCCAAGGCACGTCATCTCGCCGACGTCCCTCCGGCCCAACGCCAGGCGATCGACGCCCACAACGCCGCGCTCGACGAGCGGCTGGCCGCCGAGAAGAAACTCGAGGACGATACTCGGTCCGCGGCCCGCCGACGGCTTCTCGACGCGCGTCTCGCGGCACTTCCCGAGGCGGACCGCGAGGGAGCCCGCGAGGCCGTCGCCGTCGCGGCGACGAACAGGACCGCAGCCCAGCGCGACCTCGTGAGCCGGCATGCGGCCGCCCTCGGGCTCGACGCCGCCACGTTCGAGCTGCCGGTGGCCGACGTGGAAGGGGCGCTGACCGACACCGAGAAGGAATCGCTCGCCGGTTGGGCGCGAAACCGCGAAACGCTGCCCGCGGAAAAGCGCTCGTATGGCCGGATCACGGCGCTGTGGGACGAGGGCGCGCCGCCGGTGTCGCGCGTCCACCGCCGCGGCGTCGTCGCGGCGCCGGGCGTGCTCGTCCAGCCGGGCTTTCCCGAGGTGCTCGGGCCCGAGGGCGAGGCACCCGCGATCGGCCAGCCAACGGCGGCGGGGAGCAGCGGTCGCCGGTTGGCGTTGGCGCGGTGGCTGACAGATCCGCGGCACCCGCTCACCGCCCGCGTCCACGTCAACCGCGTCTGGCATCATCACTTCGGCCGTGGGATCGTCGCCACGCCGGGCAACTTCGGCCGCTCCGGAAGTCCACCGTCGCATCCGGAACTGCTCGACTGGCTGGCGGTCGACTTCGTCGAGCATGGCTGGAGCACGAAGCGGCTGCACCGGCAGATCATGCTGTCGACGGCCTACCGGCAGGCGTCGCGACGGCCCGCCACGGGCGACGACGGTGCCGCGGCGGGGAAACGGATCGATCCCGACAATCGCCTTCTGTGGCGGATGAACCTGCGCCGGCTCGAGGCCGAGATCGTGCGCGACGCGATCCTCGCCGTCTCCGGCGGCCTCGATCGGAGCATGGGGGGCCCGCCGGTGCCGATCACGACGCCGGCCGACGGCCTCTCCGAGGCGAAGGCCGAGCCGATGCCGACGAGCCCCTTCCGGCGGAGCCTGTACCTCCTCGCCCGCCGTGTCTATCCGCTCAAGTTCCTCGAGCTGTTCGACGCGCCGATCATGGCGGTCAACTGCACCGAGCGGGTGACGTCGGCCACGCCGCTGCAGTCGCTGGCCCTGCTCAACAGCGCGTTCATCCTCGCCGAGGCCGAGCGGATGGGGGCGCGGGTGGCGCGCGAGGCCCCGGCCGACGACGCCGCGCGGATCGACCGGGCGTACCGGCTCGCTTACGGGCGGCCGCCGACGGTCGCCGAAGGGGCGCGGGCCGCCGCGTTTCTCGTCGGGCAGGCGGTCGACCACGTCGCGGCGGGGCGCGGCGCCGACGAGGCCGCGGCGGCGGCGCTGGCCGACCTGTGCCACATGCTCCTGGCCTCCAACGAGTTTCTCCATGTCGAGTGAGCGTTTCGCACCGGGCCGGGATCCGCTGCCGTCGCGCCGCGCGGCGCTGGCAAGCCTGGGGGGCTCGTTCAGCGGCCTCGTCCTCGCCGCGCTGCTCGCCGACAAGGGGCACGGCGCCCCGACGGCCGCAGCAGCTTCGCCCCTCGCCCCGCGCCCCGGCCACTTCCCCGGGCGGGCGAAGGCGGTGATCCAGCTCTGCCAGAACGGCGGGCCGTCGCAGATGGATCTCTTCGACCACAAGCCGGAGCTGTCGAAGCGGAGCGGGCAGCCCCATCCGGGCACGGTGGAGACCTTCCAGCTCGGCAACAAGAACGTCCTCCTCGGGACGCCGTTCCGG
>VGZO01000074.1 GCA_016872555.1 Planctomycetota bacterium | reverse complement strand
CCGTAAAACCTCGCATGGTGGCGTATCCTTTCTGCCCGTCGTGGGCTGCTGTTGGTGAACAAGTCACAGCAGGATACGCCGCCTTTTTCTTTTCCCTCTACGGAACACGACTTTCGGTTATAGCTCGCCGTCGTGTTGAGTCCGGTACTGAGGTGGCAGTGCAGCGTATCGCCATCGGGATACCGACCCTGCGACTGATCATGGTCCGCCACCCGCATGAGCATGGCGGCCAGACTTCTCGGGCAGGCCCCCGTCGCTGACCACCGTCGCCCACTTGAGTGAGCGAGGATCTGTGGCGCGGCCTACTTGCCCGCGGGGTTCGTGGGCGGCGGCAGGCGGAAGGACTCCGCGGCTGCGGCCGGGTCGAAGGTGGCGGCGCGGTCGAGTGACGTGCGCCAAAACGCCCCGGACTCGTCGGCGCCCGGAGGCGGGCCCGGGATCGACAGGCCGAGGACCTCGGTGAGCCTGGCCTGGGCGCTGTCGCGGACGTCGGCAGGCCATCCCTCGGCTTCGGCCAGTGCCGCTACCAGTGGCCAGCCGATGGCGCGGGCCGCGTCGAGATCGGTGGCACGCGGCCCGGCGGCGGCGAGCGTCAGCGCGATCCGCTGCTGCCGCGCCGGACGCGCGGCATCGCGCCGGTCGGCCGCCAGGGCCCTGATCGCCGCGTCGATCCGCGCGAGTGACTCGCCGGCGCCCGCGGGGGAGCGGAGATCTTCCGGACGGCCGAATGGCCGGGCGTTGAGGGGCCTGATCCACGGCGCGATGACGGCGTCGGCGGTGGTCGGCATCTCGGCCACGGCAAACGCGGCCTCGGCGGCGTGCCGCGGCCAGCGCACGAGCCCCGGCCTGCCGGGCACGAGCCCGCCATAGCCGGCCTGTTGCCGGCGGCTCGGGACGACGAGATCGTGATGGCAGGCCTGACAGTCGTGGAGCGACAGCTCGGGCCAGGCGGCGGGAGGATCGGCGGCCGGGGCCGTCGCCCGCTCGGCGCCCTTCTGCACGAGCAACCCCGACTCACGCAGGGCAACCAGCGCCCCGATCAGCGAGCGGTGTGTCGTGCTCGCCGCTTCAACGTGGTACTCGGCGGCGGCGGCCAGGGCCTGGATGCGGTCAGACTTTTCCCAGACGCGTTTCCAGTGGGGGCCCATCGCCGCGCTGGCGGCCTCGATGTCGATCGCGCCCAGCGGCGGATGCCCGGCCGCGTAGGCGGCATGCGGCACGACGCGGCCGGTGTCGGGATCGCCGAGGTGGCAGCCGAGGCAGTTGCGCGCTTTGGTCACCGGGTCGCGCAGGTCGGCCATGCCCTGGCGGGCTTTCTCCGCCGTGGGCAGAAACCGCCACGAGGCGTGGAGGTGAGGTTCGAAATAGGCGCTGCCCGCCCCGTGGCAGGTCTCGCAACTGATCCCCGAATGGAAGAACCGGTTGTCGTCGTCGGCGATCGATTCCTCGGGGGACGGCTCGGCCGGGGAGTGGGTGTGGCAGGCGATGCAACTGGCGGTCTGGGCCGCCTTGATCCCCAGAGCCTCTTCCATCGCCCGCGTCCGCGGGTTGGTGGACACCAGCGCCAGGTGCGAACGGGAATGGGCATCGTGGCGCCAGGCGGCGCTCGTCGGCTGATCGCACCATTCGCTCTGCTCGCTGCGGTGGCAGCGCATGCAGAACTCGGTGCCCTTGAACGTGAACGACCCGGCGACCGGAGCGGGGAGCGGGTCGGGGGGAGCGGCGCCGGCGAGGACGGCAACGCCGAGCACGAGTGCCACGACGCACCAACCGATCGAGCGTCCGCGGCAGGTGTCGATCGGGGGCATCCGCACCACTCCCGGGGATCCAATCGCGGCGACGGCGGTCATGGTACGGCGTCTCGCTGCCGGCGGAAACGGACCGGGTCGAAGCCGACCGGGGCGTCGAATCCCGGCGGATAGAGGAGGGTTTCGCGGAGCTCGTCGACGGGACCGGGTGGGCAGGCGGCACCGAGCGGGGCCGGGCCGCCGCGGCAGGTCGCCTCGAGGGCGAGCGTCGTCTGCACGGCCGCCTCCCAGCTCCGCCACAGCCGCGGGTCGCCGGCGGACAGCGTGTCGAGCCGGGGGCGGTCGGCCGTGACGGTGATGCACAGAGCGGCCGCCAACGCGTCGGCGCTGCGGCCGGCGACGCGGGCGAGGTGGCGGGCCTCGGCGGCGATCCGTTCGACGCCGGTGGCGTCGGTGGTGGTCCACTGCCGGGCGAGCAGATGGCGCAGTTGGGCCGTGCGCTCGGCAAGTTCGGCGGTGGCCGCGGTGCCGTCGAGCGAACGATCGAGCCAGCCCGAACCGGTGACGAACCAGGGTTGCCAGCCGGGCGTGCCCGGGGGCAGCGTGCGGGGGAGATCGGCTTGGCTTTGGCCACGTGAAGCCAGCCCTGCTGCCGGGGCGAGATCACGGTGGCATGCCAGGCAGTCGAACTCGGTGAACTCCGGCCAGCGCGCCCGCTCGCCGGCGCGGATCGCCACGCTCGCGCGGCTGGCGCGCGCGGCGAGCAATTCGCCGGCTGCTTCGAGGGCCACGGCCTGGCCCACGGCCCAACTGCGGGCGTTGAAGTCGGGGGCCGACTCCGCCCGGCCATCCGGGTCCCAGTGCCGCGGCCAGCGGCGCTGGAGCTGCGCCAGCTCGAAAAACAGCCGCGGATGACCGGCGGCGACATGGTCGTGGTGCATGTCGTGATCCGCGTCGCCGACATGGCAGCGGGCGCAGACCCGGGCGCGCTCGAGCGGGCCGGCGAGGTCGACGAACCCGACCGCCGCCTTGTCTTCGGCCGACAGGCCCTTCCAGGCGTCGGTCGAGTGCGCCTCGAGCCATCCCGTCGAGTCGCCGTGGCACGACGCGCAGCCGACGCCGTCGGCGAGCACCTCGCGCGGCAGCGGCCGCTCGACCGCTTCCTGGACCGAGTGGCAGACGAGGCATTGCCGCTCGGTGTGGGGCGGACCGATGCCCAGCAGCTTCGCCATCCGCAGTGACCGCGGTTCGAACAGCGTCTGGTAGGCGCCCGCATGGGGATCCCGCTCTCCCCACGTCGTCGCGGCGAACGACCAGATCGCGTGGTTCCCGCCGCGCGGCCCGCCATGGCAGCTCGACGACGCGCACGACGCGGTCGCCAGGCCGCGACCGGCCGGGTCGGGCGTCATGCCCGCATAGGCCTCCCCGGGCGAGCTTCCGTCGGCGGGAAGCGCGTCGCGGCATTCGGGTGCCGGGCAGGCTGCCGGCGATTCGGCTACGGATCGGGCATGGGGAAAACGCGGCCCGTCGGCCGAGACCACGGCCGTCGGCAGGAATGCCGCCGACAGCGTGATCAGGCAGAACGTCCGTCGGAAGGGGCGCATGCTCTCACCCGCGGGCAGATGGCGAGACTATCGACGCGAACGGCTGCGGTGACCGAGCCGGCCGGCCGCCGCCCCCCTCGGTCCGGTGCAGTCTCCGCCGCTTGCCAGACGCCGATCGCGGTGGCGTGGCAAGGTGGGGAACGAGGGCCTTTTGCCGAAGGCGAGCGGGCCAACTACATTCGGTTTCTGTCGGCCCGCTGTCCGGATCACGGTCCGCGGGCGCCCCGAGGAGACCGGCGGTGATCATCGGCGGGAGAACATGGCCGAAGGACCGCCGCTGGATCATGGCGATAACGGCGATCGCGCTGGCCGCGCTTGGATGGTACGTCGTCGAGTGGCGCCAGCTCGGCCATCTTCCCGGAGGGAGTAGCCGGGTCGGGTTGACATGCGGGATCGCCGGCGGAGCGATCATCCTCTTCGAGCTGTTGCTCTGGCCGCGGAAGCGGGTCCGTAGCTGGCGTCTCGGATCGGCCCAGTCGTGGCTGCGGGCGCATGTCTGGCTCGGGCTGTTGGCGGTGCCGCTGGTGCTGCTCCACGCCCGGCTGCTGTTCATCGGCGGGCTGCTCAACCAGGCGCTGATGGTGGTGTTTTTCATCGTCATCGTCAGTGGCATCTGGGGCCTGGTCATCCAGCAATACCTCCCCAAGGCGCTGCTCGAGCAGGTGCCGGCCGAGACGATTTATGACCAGATCGACCATGTCGCCCGGCAGCAGTGCCACGATGTCTGGCGGCTGGTGGCTGCGTCGTGTGTCACGGCAGGTGACGACCACCACCACGCCGATCCGGCGGAGGAGACCGCCGACGAGGGCGACCATGCGGTGGTCACCGGCTTTCGCGCGATGACCGGGATCCAGGGGCGCGTCGTCGAGACGCTCGCGATCCACGCCGTGATTCCCGGAACCGACGAAGTGCGCCGGCGGTTCGTCGCCGAGGTGCGCCCCTACCTGCTGGCCGGCGCACGGGGCGGCTCAACGCTGGCAAGCGCGCCTGGCGCCGCCCGGTTCTTCGCCGATCTCCGCGGCGCGTCACCCGCCGAGGCCGGCTGGCTGATCGAGCGCATCGAGCAGGCCTGCGACTGCCGGCGGCAGTTCGACCTCCAGGCCCGGCTCCACCGCTGGCTGCACGTGTGGATCCTCGTCCACCTGCCCCTGTCGGTCGTCCTCGGCGTGCTGCTGGCCGTCCACGTTCCGATCGCCTTCAACTACTGGTGACCAGCCCGAAGCTGGTGGACGAATGGCGCAGCCAACCGACGCCGACGGCCGCGATTCCTCCGCGAGGCGACCGACCTCGCGCGGGCAGGTGTCGCGGATCGACCGCGACTATTACCACCGCCCGAGCCTGCTGCGTCGGGTCCGGCGCTGGGCCGTCGTCGCCGGCCTCGTGGCGGGAGTGGCCTGGGTGGCCTGGGGGGCGATCGATTCGCCCCGGCACCATTCCCCCGGACCGGTGGCGGCCGTCCATGCCCGGTGGGAGCGCGATTGCCAGGCCTGCCACGAGCCCTTCCAACCGATCACCGACGACACCTTCCTGTCGACCGCGGCGACCCGCGACCGGGCCGATGCGAAGTGCGAGGCCTGCCACGCCGATGTCGCCGCGCGGCCGCACCATCCGCTGCAGAACTTCCACGAAGTCGGCTCCTGTGGCTCCTGCCACCAGGATCACCGTGGTCGCGACGCCGACATGCTCCGCGTCGCCGATCGCACCTGCACCCACTGCCACGCCGACATTGCCGCCCACCGCCTGCCGGCCACGGAGGCTCCCGCCGTCGCGCCCTCGCCCGTCGTCGAGCCGGTGACCGGCTTCGCCGCCGGGTCGCATCCGCCGTTTCGCGGTCTGGCGAGCGATCCGGGGACGTTGAAGTTCTCCCACGGTCGCCACATGCTCGCCGGGCTGTCGTTCGCCCCCGACGCCGCGCCCGGCCAACCGCAGCGCGGCACGGTGTGGACCTATGCCATGATCCCCGAGGCACACCGCGCTCGCTACAAGCCTGCCGGCGAGTCGGCCGACGCCCTCGTCCAACTCGACTGCGCGTCGTGCCACGAGTTCGCCCCGGCGGGGTCGGACGATCTCCGCAGCGTGTCGACGCTGCTCGCCGGTGCCCCGCCCGGTGCCTATCCGTTGCCGCTCGAGTTCGAACGCCACTGCGCCGCCTGCCACCAGCTGCCTCTCGCCGGCACGCCGGGGGGCGACGAGGCTGCGCCTGCCGCACGAGCGCCGGAAACGGTCCTGCCCCACGGCCTGTCGGGGGCCGAGCTGCGGCGCTTTCTCGAAAGCACGCTGCTCGGCGAGGCGCTGCGCCGCAACCCGGCGTTGCTCGAGCAGCCGGCCGCGACGCCACCGCTCCCCTCGATCCGTGAGGCCGACCCGGCGACCGTGGCACTCGCCGAGCTCGTCGGCGAGCGGCTCGCCCGCGCGCAGTCGTTCGCGCGCGCGACCTGCGAGAAGTGCCACGACCTGGTGGAGCGCGACCTGCCCACCGCGACGAGCCTCCTCCCGGGCCGCGTTGGGCGGCCAAGGACGGATGCCGGCTGGTTCGATGTCGCGCCGACGGCGGTCCCGGCCATCTGGCTGCCCAAGTCGCGCTTCAACCACCAGCCGCATCGAAATCTGCCGCACGCGCTCGACCGCCACGAGTGCCAGGACTGCCATGCCGCGGCCTTTCCCGACGACACCACGCGCCCGGCGGGGATCGCCGGCAAGGCCCTCGACAACTCGAAGGTCATGATCGCCGGCCTGGAAAGCTGTACCAGTTGCCACGCGCCCCCCGGACGCGACGGCGCGGGGCGCACCGTCGGCGGCGTGCGCCACGACTGCGTCGAATGCCACGGCTACCACGGTCTCGGGCCGCACGGCGGCGCGTCCGCGCCCCCGCCGGCCGTTGCGGAGCGCTGAGCCACCGATGCGCCACCCGGTTGCCCACCGCCCGAGCGAACCACCGCCGGGTGGCGCCGTTGCCGCGACGATCCGGTCCGTGGGCGGCGACTGCCGGCCGCGCCGCTGCCGGCGGCTGGCCCTGATGGTCCTGCTGGTCGCGGCGCCGCTGGCGGCGGCGGAGGAGCCGCAGCGCTGGCTCGGAGCCTCGAGCTGCGCGTCGGTCGGCTGCCACGCCGCCGCGGAAGCGGGTCACGCCCCCTGGCAAAGCGCCCTGACGACCTGGATCACGCGCGATCCCCACGCCGCCGCCGCGCGGGCCCTCGAAGGCGCGCTCGCCGAGCGGATCGTCGCGGCGATCGCGCTGCGCGACGGCGCCCCGCAGCCGCCGGCCACATCTCATCCCGCCTGCATCGCCTGCCACGCTCCCGCGCCGGCAGCATGGGCCCGGGACGGGGTGAGTTGCGAGCAGTGCCATGGGCCCGCGGGGGAGTGGGTCGTGGCCCACACGCTGCCCGGATGGAAGACGCGCGGCAACGCCGCGGGGATGGTCGATCTGGCCGACCCTGCCACCTGCGCCCGGACCTGCACTCCCTGCCACGTCGGCGCGCCGCCGCGGGCCGACGGCGCGACCTTCGAGGTCAGTCACGATCTCGTCGCTGCCGGCCATCCGCGGCTGGCGTTCGAGCTGCGGTCGTTCAAGCAGGGGCAGCCGCCCCACTGGCGCGACCGCGTGGCCTTGGCCGCGGCGGGCACGATCCCCGCCGACTCGGTCGATCCTCTCGGGGAATGGGCGACCGGGCGCGTGGTGGCACTGGAGGCCTACCTCGATCAGGTCGCGCGGCAGGCCGGTGGTGGAGCCGCGACCGGCGCCGTGGCGGGCATCTGGCCGGAGCTCGCGGCCTTCGACTGCTACGGGTGCCACCGGCAGTCGGTCGCGGCGGCCGACCGCGGCCAGCCGGTGGCCCCCAGCCGTGGTCGCGTCCGGCTCCAGCCCGCCGCCTGGGCGCTGGTGGACATCGCGGTGTCCGACGCGGCTGCAGAGCTCGGGCGACTGCGCGACGGCATCGAGCGTGACTGGTGGCGCGCACCAGACGCGCCGGTGGTCCGCGGCGCGGTGGAGACGCTGGCGACGGCGCCGCGGCTCACGGGGGCTGGCCCGGCGATCAGGGCGTTGGCCGGGCGGGCCGTGGCGGCGACCGACGCGGCCACGTGGGACGAGGCGGTGGTCACGCTGTCGCTCCTCGAGGCGCTCCTCGACCACCATCGGGCGCGCGGCGCCCCTGCGGAGCGGACGGCCGCAGCCGCGGCGGCACTGGTCGACGTGCGGCGGCTGCTGGCGTTCGAGGCCACGGGCACGGGGGCGACGCGGGTGCGCGTCAATAGCCCGCGTGGCCACGATCCCTCGGCGGTCCGCGGCGCGCTGGCCGCGGCCGCGGCGCGGTTGGCGGAGCTGGGAAACTAGCTGCTCCCAGCCTGCCGGCCGCTCACCCGCACCCCGGCCAGATCGGCCAGCGCCGCCCCCCGACGGTGTCGAGGCGCTCGAGGCGCGTGTCGTAGAGCGCTTCGAAGGCCTCGCGGGTGACGACGGCGTTGGTCGCGCCGCGGGCGACCACGCGCCCGCCGCGGAGCAGGAGGGCGTGATCGAACGCCGGGAGGATCTCCTCGGCATGGTGAGTGACCATGAGGATGGCCGGCGCTGGCCGGTCGGCCGGGCGCTCGACGAGCCATCCGGCGAGCCATCCGAGAAACCGTTCGCGTGCCCCCGGATCCATTCCCGCACAGGGCTCGTCGAGGACGAGGCACAGCGGATCGGCGGCGATCGCCCGGGCGACGAGGACGCGCTGCCGCTCCCCCTGCGAGAGCACGCCGAACGGGCGGCTGGCCAGGTGGGCCAGGCCGGTGCGCGCCAGTTCCACACCGGCGTGGTCGCGGTCGGCGGCGGTCGGCTCGAGGCCCGGGAGCAGGCGCAGGCCGAACTGGCCGACCGTGCCCGAGAGCACCGTGTCGGCGGCCGGCTCGTCGGCGGGAATCTGACCGGCCACGGTGTCGGCGATCCAGCCGACCCGCTTCCAGAATGCCGGCAGGTCGACGAGCGTGCGGCCGAGGCGCCGGACCCCACCCGACGTGGGCCACACCCGGCCGAGCGCGAGGCGGAGGAGCGTCGACTTGCCGCAGCCGTTGGGGCCGAGGATGGCCCAGCGATCTCCCTGTTCGACCCGCCAGGTGACGCCGTCGAGGATCGCGCGACCGTCGCGCACCAGCCCCACGGCGTCGAGATCGAACAACGGAGCGGTCATCGGGGGGATGGCTGGCGTGGGCAAAGGACTGCCGCGGGCATCGACGGTCAGCCGGTCGGGCCTCCCGCGCGGCGGTTCTCCACGATCCGCGCCAGCTCCGGGCCGCTCATCCGGAAGGCGGCGTCGTGCGGGCAAGCATAGACGCAGCTCGGGTCGTCGTCGGGACCGACGAGATCACGGCACAGGTCGCACGTCGTCGCCACGCGCCGCTCGGCTCGACCCGACTCGGCGACGGTGTGCATCGAGATGTTGCCGTAGGGGCAGTTGGTCGAGCACAGCCCGCAGCCGATGCAGTGGTCCTCGATCACGATCTCGACGGCCCCCGGCTTGTCTTCCCGCGGCTTGCGGTGGATCGCGTCCACCGGGCAGCCGACGAGGCAGTAGGGATCGAGGCACGACCGGCAGGAGCTGGCGACGAGGTAGTTCTCGAAACGCAGCCCCTCGCGGATCAGCCGGGTCACGCCGTCGTGCGTGTCGGAGCAGGCGCGGGTGCATTCGTCGCAGCGCGTGCAGCTCTCGAGGTCGAGGACGAGCAGCTTTTGCGCGCTGTACAGGCCGTTGGCGAGGAAGTTTTCCAAGCCCGCAGACCCGGCCTGCTCGCGCTCGGCGTCGCGCTTGAGGAGGCGCTGGGCCTCGGCGAGCAGCGGCCCGCGGATCGCCGGGAATCGGCGCAGCAGCGTGCGGAAGTCCTCCCCGCTGATCGACACCAATTCGACGTCGTCGAGCGCCGTGCAGGTCGCCGTCCGCAGGGCCCGTGTCGCTCCCGCCGCGGCGAGGTCGGCACCGAGGTCGAACACGCCCGTGAGCAGGCCGACCTCGCCGAACGTCCGCCCCGGGCCGAGGTAGTCGATCACCCGGTCCTGGTCGCGGAGCTTCTGGCTGACCTTCACGAATCCGAGCCGGACCTTGAAGAAGGCGCTGGCCACGTCCCCCTGGCGGAAGATCACCTGCCCCTTGTCGACGCGCACCAGTTCCGCCTTGTCGCGGAGGAACTCGGCGCACGCCGCCTTGTCGGCCTCCGACAGGCCCTCGAACATCGTCAACTGGCGCAGCTCGCGCTGCAGCACCCGGGTGCGATAGGCGGCATCGAGTATCCGCCGCGAGGCCTCGGTGCGCTGGAGGACGTGGAGAACGTTCTTGTTGATCTCGAGCAGCTCCGTTTCCTCGAGAGCGACCACCGTCGCCGACCGCGGGTAGTGGTTGAGGCAGCTCATCTCGCCGAAGATCACGTCCGCCGGCGTCATCTCGTCGACCCAACGACCGTCCTTGAGCTCGAGGGCCCGGCCACCGTCGATCGCCACCCGGTCGCGGGCCTCCTCGCGCCGCCACGACGTGCCGCCGGAGGTGCCCTGGAGCCAGCGTGTCGCGGCCCGGACCACCGCGCGGAGGCCGCCCCCGCCGCCGCGCTGTGCGGCACGGTCGCCGATCGACACGCCGACGCGGCCGCGGAGCAGGAGGAACGCGGTCGAGGCGCTCTCCCCTTCGCGGCAGATCACCTCGCCGGCGCCGTACACCCGCCGCTCCACCGAATCGCGGTTCCATTCCAGGAACTTGACCGGCACGCCGGCGAAGATCGGCAGTCGCTTGAGCTCGGCGGCGGGGACGGTCCGGTCAACGCCGCCCTGGGCCGCCTCGCGGACACTCTCCTTGAAGACGAGCGCCCCGGTGGGGCAGGTGATCATGCACTCGCCGCAGGAGACGCAACTCGACTTCCCCATCGGGTCGTCGAGGTCGAACCCGACGTGCGTGGCATAGCCCTTGCCGGAGCGGCCGATGACGTAATTCTCCTTGACGTCGCTGCAGGCGCGCACGCAACGGTCGCAGAGGATGCACTGGTCGTGGTCGACGTCGATCCGCGGCGAGGAGTGGTCCTGGCCGCGGGGGAGCGTCCGGGGGGCGAAGGGTGGGCCGCCGGTCAACGGCCACCGGGCGTCGATCGCGGTGGTCTCGGCGGCGGGATCAGCCTGCTTCTCGAGGGCCCTGGCCTCGAGCGCGAGGCGGTCGAGCCGATCGAGCAACACCCCGAGCTCGTTGGCCGGCATCCGCTGCCGCCAATCGGTCGGGAGATGGTCCGCGGCGAGCAGGTTGACCAGCGTCCGCACGTTGGCATCGACGCGCCGCCGGGCCGCGAGATCTGGCGAGCGGATCGTCTGCACCTCCATCGTCTCCTCGACGCGGTGCTGGCAGGCCGGAAGCAGCTTGCGCTCGCGCTGCATCGCGCCGCGCTTGACCTTGGCGATCTCGACGCAGCACACACGGCATACACCGACAGGATGGAGATGCTCCTGGTGGCAGAGGACGGGGATCGGGTTGCCGTCGGGATCGCCTTCGTAGGCCTTCGCGGCGGCGTCGTAGATCGTCGTGGCGCGGGGGATCGGCCTCCCCTCCGGGTCACGGATCAGCTTCCCCTGGGAGTCGGTGAGCGGCACGGCCCGCTTCACCGTCACCGCGCGGCCGTCGATCGTGATCGTGATCTGTTTCTCGAAGTCGGCGGCGGTCACCTTGTCCATGCGGACGAGTTGCCCGTCGATGTCGCGGGCGAACAGGCCGTCCTCCTCGGGGAGGATGAGGCCGTCGTCGAAGTCGTCATCGACCGGCGTGCATGACGCGTCGCTCATCGTCGTCCCCCCGGGGCGGCGGTGCGGAGGTGCCGCTCGACATCGGCCGGAAAAAACTGGATCGCCGACTGGACCGGCTTGGCGGCCACCATCCCCAGTCCGCAGATGCTCGTCATCTCCATCGCCCGGGTCAGTTCGTCGATGAGCCTCCGCTGGGCGGCGTATTCGTCGGCACCGACCGTGCCGGCGAGCAAGCGCTCGCTGATCCCGGTGATCTTCTCCGAGCCGATCCGGCAGGGGACGCATTTCCCGCACGACTCGTCGCGGAAGAACTGCGAGCAGTTGACCGCCTCGACGGCGATGTCGCGCGAGTCGTCGTAGACGACGATCCCCGCCCCCAGCGCCAGGCCGAGATCGCGGAAGCGCTGCAGGTCGAGTTGGATGTCGAGCAGGTCGATCGTGTCGCCGTCGGCGACGAGCCCCGCCGGGGCGCGCTTCTCCCAGCCGCGGGGCAGGGCGGCGACGGGGATCCGTGCCGGCAGGAAGCCCCCCGAGGGCCCCGACGGGGCGAATGCCTTGAGCGGCCGCGACATGCCACCGCAGAGGTCGTGGACGAGCTCGCGGATCGGCATCCCGTTGGGCACTTCGTAGACACCCGGACGGCGGACGTCGCCCGACACCGAGAACAATCGCCTCCCCTTGCAGCCGTTGATGCCGCCGTCGGCATACCACTGGCCGCCGCGGAGGAGGATCGCCGGGGCCCAGGCGAATGTCTCGACGTTGCTGACGAGCGTCGGCTTGTCCTCGATGCCGTTGGTCTCGAGTTGCGGCGGCTTGTTGCGCGGCTGGGCGCGACGGTCTTCGATGGCCTCGATCAGGGCGCTCTGCTCGCCGCAGATGTAGCCGCCGGGGCTGGCGAAGACCTCTACCGGGAAGCTCCGGCCCGTGCCGCGGATCTCCGCCCCGCAGGCTCCCGCAGCCGTCGCCCGTGCGATTTCGGCCTTCATGATCTCGATCTGCTCGGCGTACTCGTGGCGGATGTAGATCCAGCCGCGCGTGGCGCCGGTGAGCAGCCCGGCCATGATCACCCCCTCGAGGACGAGGTGGGGATGGCGGGTGAGCAGTTCCCGGTCCTTGAACGTGCCGGGCTCGCTCTCGTCGGCGTTGCAGACGATGAACTTCCGGTCGCCCTTGGCTTTCCAGACGTCGCTCCACTTCTGGTGGGCCGGCACTCCGGCGCCCCCCATGCCACGCAGATCGGCGGTCTTGAGCTCGTCGATCAGCGTCTGGCCGGCGCCCGCGGTGACCAGATCGACGAGCCGGCGGACGGCGGCGTAGGGGATGGGAGCGTCCGACGGCGCGGCATACGGGTCGATCCGCCACGGCGAGTTGGCGTGGGGTCGGTACGCGCTGTCGGTGTCGGCCGCCGGCGGAGAGCCGCGGAGGGCGTCGGTGGCGAGCGTCGCCAACTGGTCTGCCGAGCGGGCCGCCAGGAATTCGTCGTTGACCAGCGCCGCCACCGGGCGATCACAGCGCCCCAGGCACGAGGCGTAGCGCACCTGGACGCGGCCGGCGGAGATGTCGG
>VGZO01000073.1 GCA_016872555.1 Planctomycetota bacterium | reverse complement strand
AGGTCGACGTCCCGGCGTCGACTAACCGAGGTCGACGTCCCGGCGTCGACTAACCGAGGTCGACGTCCCGGCGTCGACTAACCGAGGTCGACGTCCCGGCGTCGACTAACCGAGGTCGACGTCCCGGCGTCGAGGGGCAGATCGCGTCGCTCGAGCGCGTCGGTAGCGCGGGTCTCACGGGGCCGGCAGGAGTCGGACGGGCGTGTCGTGATACACCGCACAGCCGCCGTCGTCGGTCTCGCGGGCGCGGACCAGGGCGTTGGCACAGCGTCCCGCCGACAGCCAGCCCCCTTTTTCCATCAGCACCACGTCGGTCCGCTGCCGGGAATCGAAGCGCAGCCGCACCACGAGGCTCGCGATCTCCGACTCCAGTTCCGCCAGATCGCCATCGGCGAATCCCGGCGCGGCCGCCGGATGGACGATTGCCGTCGCCGGGCCCGCTTGGTCCGCACGCGACCACTGCGAGGCCTGAGCGCGCTCGGTGGCCAGCGCCATCAGCAGCAGCGGGCGCAGCGCCGTGCCGGCGGGGGGATCGAGCGGCAACTCGGTGACGAGGTTGGCCCGGCCCGACGGTGTGGCGAAGCGGCGGTCGGGGGTGGTGATCGACGGCGCCAGCGGATTGCGCACCGGCCCGCGGCGCAGGTCGTCGAGGCTCGCGCCCTTGTCGGCGACGCGCGCCAGCAGCCGCCGCTTCCAGGTGTCGGCGTCGGCGGAAAACTCGTCGGCCAGGCCGACGCGCCGGGCGAGCGCGCCGACGATCTCGAGGTCGCCGCGCACGCCGGCGGGGGGCGCGACCACGGGGCGCGACTCGACGAGCCAGTGGTGGCCGTAGGCGCCGAGGAGGTCGTCGGCCTCCAGCAGCGTGGTCGTCGGAAGGACGAACCGCGCTTGCCGCGCCGAGTCGGTGAGGAACGAATCGACGACGACCGTCAGCTCCCGCGAGGCCAGCGCCGCGGCGACGGCCTGCGACTCGGGGAGCATCGCGACGGGGTTGGCGGCGGTGATCCAGACGGCGCGGACCGCCGGGTCGCGGGCCTCGAGGATCGCCGGCCCGAGCCGCGCTTCGGGGAGCCGGCGCGGCGGCGGCGCGGCCGAGCGCGTGAACGACAGGTCGAACGCGCCGCGGCGCTTGAAGTAGTAGGAGATCCCACCGCCGCGGATGCCGACGTTGCCGGAGATCGCCCCGAGCGCGTCGAGGGCGCGGATCGTGGCACTGCCGTGCTCGCGCCGCTGCATCCCCCAGCCGATGAGCAGGGCCGCCGGCCCGGTTGCATACGCCCGCGCCAGGGCTTCGAGGGACGTCGGTGGCACGTCGGCAAGCATTGCCCAGTCGGCGTACGAGCGCGACTCGGCACGCGCACGGAACTCCGGGAAGTGGTCGCAGTACTCGGCGGCGTGTGGATCGGCCGCGCCATGGTCGAACAGCCACCGCGCCACGCCGAGCGCCAGCGCGATGTCGCCGCCGGGGCGCGGCTGGACGTACAGGTCGCACATCCGCGCGGTCTTGTGGCACACCGGATCGACCGACACGAGCGTCGCCCCACGCTTCCGCGCTTCGAGCACGACGGGGATCAGGTGGACGCTCGACACGTGGAGGTTCTTGCCCCACAGCAGGATCGTGCGCGACTCGAGCAGGTCGAACAGGTCGTGGCTGTCGGAGGCGCCGAAGTCGAGCGCCTGGGCGGCATCACCGGCACCGGTGCAGACGTCGCCGCTCTTCACCGTCACCGGCCCGAACCGGGCGAAGAAATGGTCGACGACCTCGGCGAGGAGCCCCATCGTGCCGCCGCAGCGGTAGTGGAGGATCGCCGCCGGACCGCTCTCGGCGCGGATCCGCACGAGGTGATCGGCGATCTCGTCGAGAGCTTCGTCCCAGCCGACCGGCTCGAAACCGTCGCCGCGCCGGCGCAGCGGCGTCGTCAGCCGATCGGGCGAATACTGCCGCTCGAGGAACCGGGCGGTGCGCTGGCAGAGGAAGCCCTGCGTGACTGGATGGTCGGGGTCGCCGGCGAGCCGGGTGATCCGCCCGGCTTCGACGGTCGCCACGATCCCGCAGGCGTCGGGACAATCACGGTTGCAGGCGGTGTGCTTCAGCGCGACTTCGTCAGTCATGCGGGGCAGCCTCAGCTCCGACGGCGCTCGGTGGCTTGACCCGCTTGGCGGCGTTGCCGAAGCCGCCGCTGGATTCGTTGACGGTGAGCGAAAACGATCCTGCCAGCTTCGCGCCCGGCTCGACGCCCCGGTCGGTGAGGGCGACGGTGCCGCCGACGACGCGCAACGGGCCAGCCCCGAAGAAGCCGCCGCCGATGGCGAGCATCCCGCCGGTCTCGACGTCGGCCGTCGTGTCGCGGACGCGGCGGCGGTCGAGGAACAGCGTCAGCGTCACCGGCGTGCCGTCGTCGCGCTTTCCGGTGACGGTGACGCCGATCGCCCGGTCATCGCCGTCACCGGACGTGCCGCTCGGAGGGGGCGGCGGGGGGCCGCCGGGGCGCCCGGCCGGGCCGGGAAGGGGAGTCGGGTAGGCGCGGACGTCGGCGGGCGTGAACGCCACCGCCTCGTCGTGGAGCGTGACCGTGAGATCGACCTTCCCGGGCTCGGCCTCCTCGTCGGCCGCCTGCGACTGCCGTGTGGCGAACGTCCCCGCGATCGTGCCGATCCGCTTGGTCGTGAGCGGCGGCCGGGGCCGCTCGGGGAGCGCCGGCGGCCAGGCGGCGAGCACCCCTTCGATCTCGCCGCGGCGCCGGCGGATGAAATCGCGGATCGCAGCGAGCGCCTTCGGTGCCCCCGCCTGGGCCGGGGAGAAGTGGGGCGTGAGCAGTGCCTCGACGCGATCGACCTCGGCGAGCAGCTCCGGCTCCTGCCACACCGTCGCCAGCAACTCCTCGAGGCGCTTCCGGTAGCGATCGACCAGGCCGGGGGTGAAGGCGAGCCGATTGGACAGCGCCGCTTCGGCGTGGATCGCCGGCGGGGCCCGGCGGTTGAACGACATCAGCGGTCCCGGGAGTGACGTGAACGCGGCATCGGTGCCCCAGGGGATGAACCGCAGCCGGCCGTCGGCGGTCGAGATGTGGACGAAATAGTTGTTTTGGTTGGCGGTGTAGCCGTCCCAGATACCGGCCAGCGCCTCGACCGCCCAGTAGGAAATGAACGTGTCGATGTCGACGAGCCGCCCGAGTTGCTCGAGATCGACCGGCCCGGAGCCGTCGAGCAGCGCGGCGAGGGCGTCGAGGGTCGGGCGGAAGCGGTCGTGCGTCTCGACCTCGAGTTTGCCGAGCGACGCCGGCACGAGGTCGGCGACGGTGCCTTCGTAGAGCCCGCCGTCGTCGGCGCCGAAAGCGCGACGCAGGAACGGCTTCTTGATCGACTCGACGATCGTGTACACCCCCAGCGTTGAGCCATTGACGGTCACGGCCGCGAACCCCGCGCGCGGCGTGGGCACGCCGGCAGCGGCAAACAACCGGTAGGCAAGGAATTGGCCGATGCAGGCGGCGTCCTGCTTGTTGTTGTTGAGCGTCAGCCGGCCGACGCCGCTGAACGGGCTTTTCACACCGTACTTGCCGTAGTCGACGATCAGCGACGGCCGTGCCGAATCGAGCGAGCCGAGCAGTCCCTTCTTCCGCAGGCCGACGCCGTCGGTGGCGACCCCGTCGACCGTGGCGCTCCCCTTCCGCCAGGTGAACTTGGGAGGTGCCTCGGCGCTGAACAGGAACCCGGCGTCGCGCGACTCACGCCGCAGGCTCTCCCAGTCGTCCGCGGCGAGCGTGATCTCGACCGGAACGACGCGTGTGCCACCGAACAGCGTGTCGCCGTCGGCACCGCCCGCGGCGAGCGACGTCAGGGCACCCACGGCTGACAGGACGACCGCGACGAGGAGCGTCAGGCGATGCATGGGGCGTTTCCGGAAGAGGCTCACGAGCTGGGGTGACAGTATGACGAAGTGGTATCGACACGGCGACCGGGGGGAGCGATAGGCTGTGAGAAAGCCACCGACCCCCGACAGGAGCGCGCTTCGCCGCGTTGACCAGCACGTCAGCCGCGCGAGCCGGCGGGACGATGTTCGGGGCGTGTTACACTACCGGGATGAGCTCCGCGCCCCGGCTTGATGCCTTGACTGTCGACGAATACCTCGCCGGTGAGAGCCGGGCGGAGCGGAAGCACGAATTCGTCGACGGCGTCATCTATTCGATGGTTGGCGGATCGAACGCCCACGCCCTCATCGCCACGAACATCACCGGGTTGCTCCACGCCCAGCTCCGCGGGAGTCGCTGTCGGGTGTTCAACTCCGACGCCAAGGTCCGGATCCGCCGCGGCTCGAGCACGCGATTCTATTACCCCGATGCCTCGGTGATCTGTACCCCGAACCGACCCCAGGACACTTTCAACGACCACCCGGTGGTGGTCATCGAGGTGCTTTCCGAGTCGACGCGGCGTACCGACGAAAACGAGAAGCGCGACGCCTACCTGTCGATCGATTCGCTGCTGGTGTACGTGCTTGTCGAGCAGGAGACGGCGGCGGTGGTCGTCCATCGTCGTACCGAGATCGGCTTCAGCCGGGAGGTATGGTCCGGCGTCGACGCGACGATTCCGTTGCCGGAGATCGGCTGCTCGCTGCCGCTGGCCGAGATCTATCTGGGCGTCGGTCTGCCCCCCTCGTGACACCAGCCGCTGGCGGCTTGGCTCTTATCGCCCCCGGTTCATCCAGGTGATCGAGAGCTGGAGCACGGTGGCGATCGCCACCCAGACCAGATACGGCACCTGCGCCAGCGCGATCCACGGGTGGTGCCGCCACACCGCCGCGATCATCCACACCAGCGAGCCGAGGACGACGACGATGTCGACCGCTGCCAGGGGGAGGTTGCGCCAGCCGAACTGGATCGGCGTGAACACGAGGTTGGCCACGAGGTTGATCGCGAACGGCACGGCGACGAGCGCCGGCAGCTTCCTCCGCGCCGCCTGCACGAACACGAACGCGAACGTGACGACGATCACCGGATAGAGGATCGACCAGATCGTGCCGATCGTCCGCGGCGCGGGGGTCCACGACGGCTTGGCGAGGCTGTCGTACCACTCGACCCAGGGGACCTCGGTGGTGGGCATCGGTGGGCTCCGTAGACGGGACGTCGCGGCCGATCCGGCGGACTCACCCTGACGATACACTGCGGGCTGGGCCCGGCAGATCGCCGCGCGACCCGACCTGTGGAACGAGGACATCGGCGTGTGAGCGACTGGCTGCGCCGGCTGCTCGTGTGGGATGGCATGCTGCCGCTGGCGGTGTGGGGAGTGCCCCGGGCCGCGCAGTGGCTGCTGCCCCGCGAGCGCTGGCCGATCGAGGTGTTCGGCGTCGCGCTGCCGATCGTCGCCTTCATGGCCCGGTTCCTCGCCGGGCTGGCGGTCGTCCGCCGTCAGCGGCACCGCGCCGTGTTCCGCGCGGTGAAGGTGGTGATCCTGTTCTTCGGGCTGTTGTTCCTGATGATCATCGACGTGGCGATGATCCTCAAGCTGGTAATGCCGAAGGGGGCGTTCGAGCAGCCGGGCGACCTGGTCGGCTTCGCCGTGCTCTACGGGCTCTACGTCGCGGCGATGGCCGTCGCCACCTGGCCGGGAACGCGGCCAGGGCCCGATCGCGAAGCCGGCTTCGTGGATGACGGTCATGCGGTCGGGCGGCTTGGAGACGACGACTTCTCCTGACACCGCCCGATCAGCCGAGGAACACCTTGACGAGGATGTCGGCGATCCCCACCAGCGCCGCGCCGGCGATCAGGCCGGCACAGATCGGCTCGTGCGACCCGACCCAGAGGCGGTGGCCGGCGCTGTCGGCGGCCCCGGCATGGCGGCGGTGCATGACCGCGAAGAACGCCGCTCCGAGGAACATCGCCACGGTCGAGTCCGGGGGCAGGATCACGCCCAGGCCGATCGACAGCGGGCTCAAGGGAAAGCTCGCCGGCCGACGGATACGGAGGATCTCGAGCACGATCCCCGCGATCACCGCGATCGCGATCGAGTATTGGATCGACGGGGTGAGCAGGTCCTGCGACCCGCCGCCGAACACCGCCGAGACCAGCTCCGACACCCCCTTCCACTGGAGCGCCGACGGGAAGCTGAACTTGCCCCCCTCGGGCGCCATCAGCTCCTGGACGTTGGCCCCGGGCCGGTAGTCGGAGAGGAACAGCAGGTTGAACAGCGGCGTGCTCGCCAGCGCGCCGGCGACGATCCCGATGCAGTGCGCCACCGCCTGCTGCCGCGGTTTGGCGCCGAGCATGTAGCCCGGCTTGATGTCCATCAGCAGGTTGCTGGCGTTGCTCACCACCTCGACGCACAGCACGGCGGTCATCAAGTTGGTCGGTGGATGCTTGGGGTCGAGGGCTCCGAACGTGAACTGCGGGATCTTGGAGAGCGACCCGGTCGGCGTGATGCTCGTCAGCCCGGTGCTGCTCGCGGCGATCACCGACAGGAAGGCGACCAGCGGCACCGCGGCCAATCCGTAGACGAACGGCACGCCGAACCAGGACTGCGCCATCCAGGCCCCCAGCGCCCCGATGAGCGGCACGCCGACGAGCGACCAGCGGATCGGCAGCTCGATCGCCGCCAGCCGGTCCTCGCTCGGCGCGGCGTCGTCGCGGCGGCGGAGGGCGGCGAACGCCCGGGTGAAGATCTCCGGCTTGGAAAACAAGCTCACCAGCGACGCCACGACCATCAGCGTGATGCCCCACCACAGCGACCAGGTGTTGACGACGTGCGTCCGGCTGAACGTGCCGTCGGCTTTCGGGGCGATGGCCCCCAGCGCGATCATCGCCGGCACGATGACGGCGAAGTTGAGGAGCATGCCGAGCAGCATGTTGCCCGCCACCTTCAGCCCCATCAGCCCCCCGGCGCCGAACATCGCGATGTCGAGGGGCAGGCAGACGAGGCCGAGCTGCGGCAACGGCACACCGGCAAGCGCGAGCTTCGGCACCCATCCCGAGTCGGCGGCCGCGTGGTACCAGTCGTCGAGCGCGTGGGGGAGGTGCCAGACGGCGCTGCCTGCCGCGCGAAACGGCTTCTGCAGCAGCCCCATCAGGTTCTCCCCCTTGAGAAACTCGAGGGCGCCGGCGATCCCGGCCGCCGCGACGAGGGTCTTGGCCTTCGCCATCCCGTCGTCGCGCCCCGAGCCACCGTCAGCGGCCGCGTCGCCGTCGCCATACAGCGCGTCGAGGACGACCCCGCAGGCGCGGCCTTCGGGGAAGGGGAGTTGCTCGTCGTTGATGAACCGGCGCTTCATCGGAAAGGCGACGAGGACGCCGAGCAGCGAGAGGACGACGTTGAACGCCAGCAGCTGCCACCAGGTGATGATCGTGTTTTCGATCCACATGTAGGCGGCCATGCCCGAGATCAGCGGGCCGGTCATGTAGCCGGCCGCCGTGGCGACGCTCTGGGCGGCGTTGTTCTCCAGGATCGTCAGGTCGCGAAACCCCGCCTGGGCCATGAGGCGGAAGGCGGCGAACGCCAGGATCACGCTCGTCAGGCCGACGCCGAGCGTCCAGCCGGTCTTGGCGCCGATGTACAGATTGGTGGCCGAGAGGACGCCGCCGAGGATGAACCCGGTGAGCGCCGCCCGGAGCGTGAGTTGCGGCATGTCGCCGCGGTAGACGTTCTCGAGCCACCAGCGGTCTTTCCTCTCGACCGACCAGTCGCGGACCTCGTCCGGCGAAAGTTGCTTGATGGCCATCGCGGTGCCCCCTGTGATGAGCGAACGGGACAGAGTGTAGGCGGAGGGTAGTGTCGCGGTCATGCCCGAAGGATGGTCGCGGGCGGTGTCGGCTCCGGCGACGCGTCGGATCCGGGAATGGCACGGCGGGAGCCGGTCGGGGTGATGCCCGGTTCGGCCTCCGGCACCGCGGCCGGGTCAGCCGCCCGGTCGCGGCGCGGGCCGTCGGCCGCCGAGCGGCACGTCGTCATCGATCCGTGCCTCGGTGACGAGCCAGCGGCCGGCGGGCTTGTGGAGGCGGAGCACGAGTGGCACGAGCGTCTGCCCGGTGGCGGGGCTGCCGGGGCCGCCGACATCGCCCACGTAGCGCACCAGCAATTCGGCCGTCGCCGTCCGCGGCGTGATGCTGCGATCCACATCGACCTCGAGCTTGGTGATGCGGATTTCCGTGGGGCACAGTCGGTCGAGGAGCCCCTGGGTCTCGTCGCGCAGGGGGCGGATCGTCGCATCGATCGACGCGAGCACCGTGGCCGCGTCACGCCGCTCCGCAGCGGCGGCCAGCCGTGGCAGCAGGTCCTCGACGGCCTCCCGGTCGGTCACCACCAGCCGATCGGCGAGGTCGGCGCCGGCGGCCAGCGCCGCCAGCAGCGCGCAGGCGACGGCGGCGGTGCGGACGCGTGCATGAACGAACCAGGCCCCGGCGGCGATCGCCAGCAACCCCATCCCCACCACGACCGCGGTTGACTGCTCGAACGGGATCATGGCTGCCACGCGCGAGGGGGTATCACGCAAGACACTGCACCGTCGGAGCGGAATTGTACACATGTCGCCTGAGCGGATTGAATATGCCGCGGATATGCCGCTTGTTTCCGAAGCCCGCTCCTGGCCGGCATATGCGCTCGATCGCACGCCCCTGCCGATCCCGATCCGGCGATGCGAGCCGATCCGGCACGCGACTTGCTCTCGCTGTCATTCGTCGGCGCCGCGTGGAGGCCGCCGACTTTTCTTCCAGGCACGAAGGGGCGACGATCATGCGATACCTGACGCGGAACGGCCGGCGGCCGACGACGACACACACCGGGCTCGAGGCGCTCGAGAGCCGCCTCCTGATGGCGGCGGATGTACGCGTGGCTGGTGGGACCCTCGGCATCGCCGGAACGACCGGTGACGACCGGATCGTCATCGAGTGGAACCCGGCGCGGGCGGTGCCCGGCCCGGTGCAGACGACGTTCGACACGCTCCGCGTGACGATCAGCGACAGCACCGACGCGACGGTACTCACCCGTACGTTCAACAACGCGATTCAGCCCTTCGCGTTCGCCAGCCTGCGGGTCGACGCCTTCGGCGGTCAGGACTCGATCATCAATCACAGCCCGCTCGCCGCCACGATTTACGGCGGCGACGGCAACGACCGGATCGTCGGGGGGACCGGTGCCGACTGGATCGGGGGCGGAAATGGCGACGACACGATCGTCACGGTCGGCGGTGGGCAGGGCGACATCCTCTGGGGGCAGGCCGGAAGTGACACGTTCTGGCTCGATGCGGAGGCGACGGAACGGATCGGCGACGTCTCGGCCGAGGAAACCGCCCTCGGGCACGTGCATCGCGTGGCCGCGTTCGCGACGAACCGCGTCGAAGAGCCGCTCTACACGACGGTGATGGTGCCGATCACGATCGGTGGCGTGACGGTGTCGCAGCCCGTGACGGTGCGCTCGGGGGTCGTCGTCCGCACCCAGACCCCCACGCGCGAGCTCGATGGGCAGCAGCTCGTCGATCCGGTTCGGCGTGAGGCGGATGATCCGCTCGGCCTGACGGTGGTGCGGCAGGATCGGGTCGCCCTCTTCGGTGCCGCGGGGCCCCGCTTCACCGACGTCGCACAGGGCCGAGTCGGAGACTGCTACTTCATGTCGGCCTTGGCATCGATCGCGAAGACGGCGCCCGATCGGATCCGTCAGCTCGTCACCGATCTCGGGGACGGGACGTTCGCGGTCCACTTCCACCACGCCGACGGCAGCGATGCGGTGGTGCGGGTCGATGCCGACTTCCATCGTGATCCCGCCGATGGCCGGCTGGCGTACGCGGGGCGGGGAACCAATCGGGTGAACTGGGTCTCGGTCGTCGAGAAAGCGTGGGCGTTTCACCGCGACCAGCGCGGAACGTACGACTCGATCGCCAATGGCTCGGCTGCCGGCATCGACGAGGAGGTTGCCCTGGGGCTGCCACCCAGCCAGTATTTCTCCAACGGCAAGGCCGACGCGGTGCGTGACGGGAGAGCCGACCCCAGCGTGTTCGTCAACGCCGGCGCGATGTTCAAGTGCCTGCTGCGCGAGTGGCAGTCTGGCCGCGCGCTGATACTCAGCGGCCCGTCGATCCTCAGCCGGGACGGCGATGGTATTCGCCAGGTGACGGACAACGAGCGCCGTGGCCAGCACGTCTACATGGTGAAAGCGGTTGACTCGAAGCTCGGAAAGATCGACCTCTACGACCCCTACGGCAAAGAGTTCACGATCAGCGCCGACACGATGTACTTCGTCTCCCGCGGCTTCCGGTCGTATCAGGTCTGACCGCGATGACCGTGCCCTGCCGTGCGGATGCAGCCAGGCAGGGCGAGGTGCGGTCGGTAATCCTGGAGGTCTCGCAAGTCGGTCGGTTCGAACGGCGGCGAGCTCCGATTGCTGGAACGTGCCTTTAAGCACGTCGCGGTGGGGCACGGCGATCTCGCGCCAGGGGCGGAGGGAGGTCATTCAAGGCGTCCATTCGGGATCCGATGGTGCAGCGGTGGGTGGCATGCTGCGAATTCGGTCGTCTGCGGAACTCGCAGCCGCCAAGTAGGTGCCGAAATGACGCTGGAAAATGCACCCGACTGGTGGAACTTTGAGCTGGAGTTGAGTCCGCACGTCGAGGAGCGGATGATTCACAGAGGTTTCACGGAAGTCGATCTGCGGCTGATGCGCCAGGCGGCGGAAGATATCCGGCCCACGGCGACCAACGGCCGGTGGATTGTGGCTACCGTACACCACGGCGATTCGTGGGAAGTGATCGTCGAGCCGGATGAACGAGACCGGGTGATCGTCGTGATCACCGCATATCGGGTGAACCCGTGAAGCGCGTGTTTTTGAAAGTGACGTATCGACACGGTCGGCCGATTGCGGCGTACCTTCACTTGCCGCGACTGGCGGGCGATACGGCCGCGCGGACCGACCGGATCGACGACGTCCTGCTCGTTGATCGGGCCGCCGACGGGCGGCCGATTGGCGTCGAGATCACGGATCCTGCGCGGTTCGACGCGGACAAACTCTTCGCGCTGCTCGCGTCGCTCGGGCAGCCGGCCATCGACCGCGACGAACTGCGGCCGCTCGTCGCTGCGTGAGCAGCGATCGCTGATGGGGTCGCGATCGGCGGAGTGCGGCGTCATTCGAAGAGCGTTTTCTGGGCGGGGGCGGTGGAGGGCACTTGGGCGGCGGCGGATTCGATCGGGGGCCACGACGTCATCAGTTCGTTGGAGGCCCGGGCGTCTTCGGCGCGACCGGTGCGTTCGTTTCACTTCGACCGCTTCCTGCTGGAGCCTTCGATGATCGCCAAACAACGGTTGCTGCTCGCCGTCGCCTGGCTCGTCGCCGGACTGCCTGATGCCGGTGCCGACTCGTGGAATCAGTTTCGCGGGCCGGCCGGAGACGGTCGCGCGGCCACGGCGAAGCTGCCCGTCGAGTGGAGTGAGACGAAGAACGTCGTCTGGAAAACCGAGCTATCCGGGAAGGCCTGGTCGAGCCCGATCGAGGCCGACGGCATCGTGTGGCTCACCAACGCCCCGGCCGACGGCACGCGTCTGTCGGTCGTGGGCCTCGATGCCACGACCGGGAAGGTGGTCCACGACATCGTCGTGTTCGAGATCGCCGACCCGGCTTTTTGCCACGAGTACAACAGCCACTCCAGTCCCACGCCGGTCGTGATCGACGGGCGACTGTTCGCCCACTGGGGCAGCGCCGGCACCGCCTGCCTCGACACGAAGACAGGCGCGATCCTCTGGAAACGGCAGGATCTCCGCTGCGACCATCACCGTGGCCCCGGCTCGTCGCCGATCCCGTGGGAGGACCTGCTGATCGCCAACTACGACGGCTTCGACGTGCAGTACGTCGTCGCCCTCGACCGGGCCACCGGGAAGACGGTGTGGAAAACCGACCGGACGATCGACTACGGCTCCGACAACGGCGACATGAAGAAGGCGTACTGCACGCCCACGGTGATTGACGATGGCGGCCGCAAGCAGCTCGTCAGCCCCGGTGCCGTGGCGACGATCGCCTACGAACCGCGGACGGGCAAGGAACTGTGGACCGTGCGCCACGGCGGCTACAACGCCGCGATCCGCCCGCTGTTTTCCCACGGGCTGGTCGTGATCACGACGCAGTCCGGCGACCAGGTAGTGGCCGTCCGCCCCGACGGCTCGGGGGACGTGACGAAGTCGCATGTCGCCTGGAAGCTCGCCAAGAGCGCGCCGTCGCGCCCGGGCCAGGTGGTCGTCGGCGATCACATGTATATGGTCAGCGACACCGGGATCTTCAGCTGCGTCGATCTCACGACCGGCGAGCCGACCTGGACGCATCGGCGCACGGGGCGCCATTCGGCGTCGCTGGTCGAGAGCGGTGGTCGGATCTACGCCGCCGACGAGGATGGTACGACCGTGGTCTTCGCCGCCGACCCCGGGGCGTTTACCGTGCTCGCCGAGAACCGTCTCGACGCCGGCTGCATGGCCTCGCCTGCGGTGGTCGGCGACGACCTGGTGCTGCGGACGAAGTCGGCGGTGTATCGGATCGGCGCCGGGCCTGCACGCTGAGCGCCGGCTGGCCGCGTCAGCGTTTCGGCTTGGCGTTTCCGGTGGGGGTTCCGGCCGGCGCGTCGGGCTGGCTGACCTGCTGGGCTCCGGCCCAGGCGGCGAGTGCGGCGAAGTCGATCGAGCCACCACTCCCCGATGTCCCCGACTGGAGCGACGGTCCGGACGGTCCGGGTTCGAACGTGCCGTGGCCGCTCGAG
>VGZO01000072.1 GCA_016872555.1 Planctomycetota bacterium | reverse complement strand
ATGACTTTTTCCACGGACAGATAGGAGGAGGCGACGATGCCGCGTTTCGAGCAGCCGGGCAGGGGGATGGTCGCGCGAGCGAGGGCGGTTTTGCGAGCGACGCGGCTCGGGATCGCGTTTGCGGCGACGGCGTGGCTGACCGGGATCGTCGGCGTGCCGATGGCCCACGGACAGTCGACGACCTGGGATTCGATGCTCTCGAATTCCCACTGGTATGTCCCGGAGGAAAACCTCCTCTCCTACATGACGTCGGCGACGAACTTTCTCGTACCGGCGCCGTCGCCGGGATCCGACCAGACGCTGTGGAGCCTTGGCACGGCGACCAACGGCGTGTTCAGTGGCACCGCTGTGGCGACGTTCCGCCCGGCGTCGGCGCCGGTGGTGGCGATCACCAATACCAATACGATCGTCTCCGGCATCGTCACCGATTCGGGGCAGATCAGGATGGTCTTCCAGGCGCTGTCGTCCGGTCAGCAGACGATCGGCATCGGCCAGGTGCGCACGATCAGCGGCACCGATTACATGCAAATGCAGATGATCACCGGCAACTCGTCGGTGCTCACGACCCACTGGGCCTACATGGCCAAATACGACCCCGCCACGTTCACACCACCGACGCTGTTTCCCGACGGCACGCTCCTGTCGCAGGAGTGGCGCTGGACCGAGGGGAGCACGTGGCTGCTCCGCAGCGACACGCTGTTTGGCCCGAGCGGCACCGGATCGTTCACGATCACCGACTACCGCAACGGCTATTTCTGGGGCCCCGGCACCGGCCCCGACGGCACGGCGGCACGGCGGCAGCGAGCTACACGCAGCTCGGCTCGATCACTCCCGAAGGCAACGTGCTGTTCAACGTCATCATCGGCGGCACGCTGACGAGCCTTGCCGGCCAGATCACCGGCACGGGCTGGGACGCGAAGATGGTCCTGCGGTCATACGACGGCACGACGTTCGGCCCGCAGGCGCTGGCGACGGTGCAATTCGTCCCCGAGCCGTCGGTGTGGGCGATGGGGCTGGCCGTCGTCGGGTCGAGCGCCATCGCGGCTTGGCGGCGGCACTCGCGCAGACGAGCGACGCCGCCCGCGGGCTGACCGTTTCGCCAGAGTCGGCTCCCGATCCCCGGCGAAGTTGCGTCCATCAACCACGTTTCCGCAGGATGCACTGGATCTGGGCGAGAACGCCGGGGCGCAGCGTCTGATCGACCGCTCGGTACTTCGCGAGGTACGACTCGATCACGCCGATCGCCGGTAGCCCGCGGCGCCGAAGACCCCGATAGACCCGGATGAAAAATGCGTTGATTCCCGTCGGTTGCGCGATCGGGCCGAAGCGGAGCAGATGGCGATCGTAGCCGTGGTCGTGAAGCGCGAGGCTGATGATCTCGGCGTCGGGAAGGCCGCGGGCGAGGTCGAGGACGTTGCGCGACACCGACGACCACGACCGCATCTAGGAGATCGTGAATGTCGCCTTGTGATCGGGATTGAACCGGCTGGGAAACACCCCTTGCTCGTACAGGTCTTCGTCGGGCACGGCGAAGATCAGATGCCCGCCGGGGCGGACGAGCGCCCACCACTCGGAAAGTGCCGACGCCGCGTCGTGCATGTGCTCGAGGCAGTGCGACGAATACACGTAGTCGAACTGCTCGTGGACGAATTGGGTGATTCGATTGGCGTCGCCATCGTCGAGATCGAATCGCCTCACGTCCGGCGCGACCGGATCGGGACCGCAGCCGATATCAATCCCTCGGCCACGGATCAGGCCCCGCTCAAAGTCGGTCCAAATCGCGCGGGTTTTCGACGCCTCGTCCACGTTCGGTCACTCCTGCTCGACACGTCCGGCTGGCACGACCGACCCTGTATGCTTCGCGAGGATAACCGATACGCGGGCCCATTCACAGAGCCACCCCGGCTCAGCCGTCGCCCGCCGGAAGCGCGCTTGCGGCCAGCACCGCCTGTTGCACGGCGCGGTCGTGGGCCGAATCGAAGTCGGGCCGCTTCTCGCCGCGGATGATCCGCGCCATGTCGGCGGCGTCGGCGACGTAGCGGGTGAACTTCGGAAACGTCACCGTGCTCGTGCCGGCGGGGTGGTCGCCCCGGGCCCGCGACAGCGACAGGCGCACCGCCGGGTCGTCGAGCGGCTGGATGGACAATGTCCCCTCCGTGCCGCACACCGTGAGCTGCCGCCGGCTCCAGCCGTCGACTTCGATCACCGACGTACGGATCGTCGCCGTGGCCCGCGGATACTCGAGGACGGCGAGCATGTTGTCGAGCAGGCCGTCGTCGCGGGCTCCCGAGTGGCGCGGAAACGCCGCGACGTGCTGCGGTGCCCCGAGCATCGCGACGACCAGATCGACCAGGTGGCACCCCAACTCGAACATCGTGCCCCCGGGCTGGCGGACGAGGTCGTCGCGCTCGGCGTCGCCGACGAGCTTGCTCATCACCGCGTGGACCTCGAACACCTCGCCGAGCCAGCCCGCCCGGAGAAACTCCCGCAGCAGCAGCACTGCGGGGTTGTAGCGATACATGTAGCCCGTCTGGACGAGCAGCCCGCGGGCCTCGGCAGCGGCGAGGAGCCGGCGCAACTGCCCGAGCGACGTGCCCGCCGGCTTGTCGACATGGACATGCTTCCCCGCGGCGACGGCCGCCTCGGCCTGGTCCAGGAGATCGCCGACGCGGGTCTCGACGAGGACGGCGTCGAGCCCGGGGAGGGCGAGCAGTTCGTCGCGCGTCATCCAGGGCAGGCCGGCAAACGGCGGCCGCTCGCGAGCGCCACGGCGCAAGGCCTCGTCGGGCTCGCAGATCCCGACCACCTCGTAGTCGGGGCTCGCGCGGTAGACGGCGAGCTTCGTGGCATGGCCGTGACCGACACCGATCTGACCGATCCGAATCGGCCGAGCGACGGTGGTGGCGGCGCGGGCGACGGGGGAGGCGGCGACCGCGGCGGCGGCCAGCGCACCGAGGCGGCGCCGGGACAGGGGAGAGGCTGGTGGTGTCATGGGGGTTTGAAGGTGAACAGACCTCGGCTCGGGCTCTGCAGCACGGGGAACGGTCGCACGCGGGTTGGCTTGGCTATTGGGTCGAAGCTGTTCAGGCCTCAGCTCGGGCTCTGCAGCGCGGGGTACGGTCGCACGCGGGTTGGCTTGGCTATTGGGTCGAAGCTGTTCAGACCTCAGCTCGGGCTCTGCAGAGGGGGGGCGCCCCTCCACCTCTGCCCTCGCATCGACCCGCATGCAGTTGCGACGGGCCGATGCGAGGGCGACGGCGGAGGGGCTTCGACGGCCCCTGGGCGCGGGGACATGGACGCACGCGGCGGAATTGGTGATTGGCGGCGGCGGCGGCGGCGGCGGACATGGATTGGACCGTTCGATAGCGGGCTCTCGTGGGCGAAGCGCAACGGTCGTGCCCCGTTCCCCGTCATCCAGGGACCCGCGAAGCCCCTCCGCCTTCGCCCTCGCATCGGCCCGTCACCCACTGGCTGCGGGTCGGTGCGAGGGTGAAGGCGCGAGGGGCGCCCCCTCTGTCGAGCCCGGGCTGAGGTCTCCATGACGGGAACCTCTGATCGAACCCGGCTGACCCGGGACAACCCCACCGCTATCCCGCGTCCGCCGGCGGACCCAGCGTAGCAGCCCTGCCCCCGCGTGCGGGGCTGTTACGCTGGTGCCTCCCCGACGGGAGATTCGCCGTGCCAACCCTGCTCGACCGGTTCCTCGCCTACGTCCGGATCGATACCCAGGCCAACGAGCACTCGGCCACGAGCCCCAGCTCCGCCAAGCAGCTCGACCTCTGCCGGCTGCTCGCGCGCGAGTGCCAAGCCCTCGGCCTCGCCGACGTCGAGCTCTCCGCGCATGGCGTCGTCACGGCGACCGTGCCCGGCACCGTGGCCCACGCCGCGCCCTCGATCGCCTGGGTGGCCCACGTCGACACGTCGCCCGAAACCAGCGGAACGAACGTCAGCCCGATCGTCCACCGCGACTACCAGGGTGGCGATCTGGTCCTCCCCGGCGCACCCGACCGCGTGATCCGCCTGGCCGACAACCCCGAGCTCGCCGGCCTCGTCGGCGGCACGATCATCACGTCCGACGGCACCACGCTCCTCGGCGCCGACGACAAGGCGGGGGTGGCCGTGATCATGGCCGCCGCCGAGCGGCTCATGACCGCGCGCGAGGTGCCCCACGGCCCGATCCGGCTGGTGTTCACCTGCGACGAGGAAATCGGCCGCGGCACGGAGCACCTCGACGTCGCGCAGATCGGCGCCGTCTGCGCCTACACGCTCGACGGCTCCGGCCGCGGCACGATCGACGCCGAAACGTTTTCAGCCGACCTGGCCGTCGTCACCGTCACCGGGATCAATATCCACCCGAGCATCGGCAAGGGGCGCCTCGTCAACGCCACGAAGATCCTCGGCGAATTCCTCGCCGCTCTCCCCGCCGACCGGCTGTCTCCAGAGACCACGGCCGGCCGCGACGGCTTCGTCCATCCCTACGAGGTCGGCGGCGGCGTCGCCCAGGCGGTCGCGCGGCTGATCCTCCGTGACTTCGACACGGCCGGCCTCGCCGAACAGGCGCGGCTCCTGGAAGCCATCGCCGCCGACCTGCGCCGCCGCCATCCGCGGGCCACGATCGACATCGCCGTCGCCCCGCAATACCGCAACATGCGCGAGGGGCTCGAGCGCGAGCCGCGCGCGGTGGCATTGGCCGTGGCGGCGACGCGCGCCGCCGGGATGGAGCCGACCGTCGACGTGATCCGCGGCGGCACCGACGGCTCGCTGCTCACGGCCCTCGGCCTGCCGACACCGAATCTCTCCACCGGCGAGCACAATCCCCATTCGCCGCTCGAGTGGACGAGCCTCGAGGAGATGGAGGCGGCAGTCGAGGTCCTCGTGCGCCTCGCCGAGGCGTGGGGCAGGGAACGGCTCGCCCCATCACGGTAATGCTTCACACATGCGTTGCCCCATGCCGAAGACCCCTGCCATGAACCCCGCGCCTCCCAGTTCGGCCGCCGTGCCGACCGCGTCGCCTGCCGTGTCGCCGGGAGCTGGGCGACTGGCGTCGCTCGATGCGTATCGGGGGTTCGTGATGCTCCTGATGATGGCCGAGGTGCTCGAGCTGGCGAAGGTCGCCAGGGCGTTTCCCGACAGCCCGCTCTGGCAATTCCTCGCCTGGCATCAGTCGCACGTCGCCTGGGATGGCTGCTCGCTCCACGATCTCATCCAGCCGTCGTTTTCATTTCTCGTCGGCGTGGCGCTGCCGTTTTCGCTGGCGGCGAGGCGCGCCCGCGGCCAATCCGACGGCCAGCTCGCTGCCCACGCGCTGTGGCGGGCGGTGGTGCTCGTGGCCCTGGGGATCTTCCTGCGCAGTGTCGGCAAGCCGATGACCAATTTCACGTTCGAAGACACACTCACGCAGATCGGCCTCGGGTATCCCGTGCTGTTCCTGCTGGGGCTGCGCCCGCGGCGCGCGGCGTGGGTGGCACTGGCGGCGATTCTCGTCGGCGTGTGGGGCGCCTGGACTGCCTGGGGCGGGCCCGACCCGTGGGCGAAAAACGCCAACCTCGGCCATGCCTTCGACGTCTGGTTTCTCAACCTCTTCCCGCGGCCGGAGCGGTTTGTCGAAAACCGCGGTGGCTACCTGACGCTGAGCTTCATCCCCACGCTGGCGACGATGATCCTCGGCCTCCTCGCCGGGCGCTGGCTCCAAGACCGCGCCCTGCCGCGTCGGTTCGTCGCCGCGGGCATCGTCTGCCTGGCCCTCGGCTGGGCCGCAGCGGCGCTTGGCCTGTGCCCGATCGTGAAGCGGATCTGGACGCCGTCGTGGGTGCTCTCGAGCGGCGGCTGGTGCTTTTTGCTGCTGGCGGCGTTTCATACCGCGATCGACGTCAAGGGGTGGCGCGCGTGGGCGTGGCCACTGGAGGTGGTGGGGATGAACTCGATCGCCGCCTACCTGATCGCCCACCTGTGGGAGAAATTCATTTTTGGCGCACTCGAGACGCACCTCGGCAAGGATGTCTGGTCGCTGGCCGGGCCGGGCCTGGCGCCGCTGCTGCACGGCGCGGCGGTGCTGGCGGTGATGTGGGGGATGCTCGTGTGGATGCGCTGCCGGGGGATTTTGATTCGGGTGTGACAGGCGCGGGGATGGTGCAATCGGACCCGCGACCTCGGCTCGGCTCTGCAGAGGGGGAAGAGGGTCCCATGATCGGAGACGACGGTAACAGCCGCGCGACGGAAGCCCGGCAGGGCGTTCGAGCCAGTCTGCCTACCGGCCCTGCCGGGCGTGTCGTTCATTCGGCCGCGAGGCAAAAGTCCCCGCGACGCAGGACGGCGGTCTGGACTGTGCACCTTGGCGCGCTCCACCGGGTTCGAGCCGACGGATTCGGGCTTGGCAAGGTCCTCGCCACACGCAGACCGTAGTTGTTGTTGCGGTTGGTGGGCACGTCGTTGTTGCGGTTGGCGGAGCGCACGTTCGACGCGTTATTGTCGAACGTCGCCCCGCGCAGCACACGGCGGAACGACCGCCGCCCTCTGGAAGAAAAGTGTAGCGAGGAGCGCCTCGCGAAGGCGATGGGTGTCCGCCTGCCGGGCGTGCCCGAGCCAGCTCATCAGCCGGATCTTGACGTCCGCCGCATCGATTCGGCCGCGCGCATAGTCCGCCTGCATCCGCCGTGCCCGGCGGCGAAACCGGCGGACGTTGTCTTTTGGCAGGAGCACGTGGGTGGGAAACACCCGATACCCGACGAAGCGGATGCCGGCACCGACGGGAAAGATGACGTTTTTCCGTGGGTGCAGCCGGAGGCGCAGCCCGAGGAGAAACGTCGTGATTGCCTCGCGGAACCTCGCTAACTCCTTCTTGTCGGCCCCGAAGACGAGGAAATCGTCGACATAGCGCACGTAGCCGCGGGCCCTGAGCTTCTCCTTGACGAAATGGTCGAGCGGGTCGAGGTAGACGTTGGCGAGAAACTGGCTGGTCTGGTTACCGATCGGGATGCCGCGCGGGCGCTGGAGCGGCGCGAACAGGTCGTCGCCGGGATACCAGTCGATCACCGGCTCCTGGCCCGACGACGAATCGACGATCCGGCCGAGCAGGTCGAGGACCCGGCCATCCTTGATCTTGCGCGCCACGAGTCGCTTGGCGATCGCGTGGTCAACGGACGGGAAAAACTTGCGGATGTCTGCCTTGAAGACGTAGGGAAACCGGCGGGCGAAGTCGCGGCAGCGCCGGACGGCGGCATGTGTTCCCTTCCCGCGCCGGCAGGCAAACGAATCAGTGATGAACGTCCGTTCGAAGATCGGCTCGAGGACGTTGACCAGGGCGTGGTGGACGACCCGGTCGCGGTACGGGGCGGCGCTGATCACCCGGCGCTTCGGCTCGTGGATCACGAACTGCCGGTACGGCCCAGGGGCATACGTCCCGCTTTCCAACTCGTGAAGCAGCCTGCAGAGTGCCGTCTCGAGGTGAAAGTGAAACGCGACGACTCCAGGGCGGAAGCGTTTGCCACGGCAGGCCTGTTCCGCGGCCTGTAACAAGCCGTCGAACGAACAGAGCCGTTCCCAGAGATGGCCGTGGCGTTTCATCTCGGCTGGCTCGACGTGCGCCAGCCGCCGACGAGCCGGCCGATGTCGTCGATCGAAGTCGCCGCGAAGGCGTAGCTCTCGGTCTTCAAGCACTGCAGATCCTTCGCCAGCCGAATCTGGAAGCGGAGGATTTCGAGGGCGAGATTCGCCTCGTCGAGAAGCGGCTGGCGGGCGGTGGTGTAACGGGCGCGGATCAACGTTTCGAGAAGACCGTAGAGGGTGCGTTCGATCCGCTCACCGAGGACAAACCGGTGGTTTCGGGGAAACCGGCCCGTGTGCCCGCAACTCCAGAGAATCAGGTCGTATGTCTTGGTGATCACGACCAGTTCCTCATGTTTTGCCCGGCTCCGTGGCATCGCTGGAACCTCGAGGAGAGGCGTTCAAGGGCGACCAACACCGATTTCAAACTCGCGCGCCCCGGCTGCGCCGGGGCGCGGGCAGTCAGGGGCTCTCGCTTTCACCACCGCTGTCCGTTTCGCCTTTACCTCCCCGCTCGGGTAAGGGGGTAAGGGAGCCAGGTTGTAATGTCCTCGCCACACGCAGACCGTAGCCGCTGCCGCGGTAGGTGGGCACGTCGAAGTAGCGGTAGGCGGAGCGCACGGTCGACGCGTTATTGACGAACGACGCCCCGCGCAGCACACGGCGGCCTTCTCGCGAAATCGCAAGGTTGCCCTCAATGTCGTCGTCCCCAGAGGTCTCCGGGTAGGCCGCGTATTCCACGTGGCACCAGTCGTACGCATTGCCGAGACCATCAAAGAGCCCCGTGTCATTGGGCTTCTTGAGCCCCACCGGCCACGGCACGCTCTTCCCCTCGAGCCCGGAGTTGACCACGTACCACGCATAGTCGCCAAGCAGCACTGATGACTGGCCGAAAAACCGGCTCGTCCCCGCTCCGGCACGCGATGCATATTCCCATTCCGCCTCCGTCGGCAGGCGATACCCGCTTCGCGACAGCCACCCCGACGCGATGCCTGTCACCCGGCCGCGGCCGTCTTCTTCATACACCCATTCGCTTTTCGCCAGCCCGTCAGCCTTGCTCAACGCGTTGCAATACCGCGCGGCCTCGAACCATCCCATTCCCGTCACGGGAAGCTCATCGGACCGGGTCCACTGGGGGCCAACCGCGCCGGTGAGTCCCTTGCGGATTTCCTCCTCGGGAACAATCCGCTCATACTCTCCGAGCGTCACGTGCGCCGCGCTGATCGCGAATGTCCGCCCGATCCGCCGCATATGCTGGCCTTCATTGACCGACCGGTCGCCATCCGAATCGGCCGTCGAGCCCATCTGAAACTCCACCGGACCGGGGATCACGATCATCGTCTGCCCCTGCCCATTCACGAACCACCGCAACGGCTTCGGGCCCTCGGCTGAAAGCTCCTTGCGGATCGCCGCCAGTTGCGGGGGATCGACGATGGGTGTTTTCTTGCCCCGCGGGTACGGCGAGCGCGGAGGACCGAGAAGGTCCGCTAGACCGCCGAGGCTCTTCGGTAGCGCGGGCTTGGCGTCACCCAGCGGAATCGCAGCCGCCGCCTCCTTACGCCACGCGGCGACGCGATCAACCACCCAGTCGCCCGCGCCGAGCTGCCGCAGTGTCCACTCGGCCGCGGCATGAAGCCCCGGATCGGGATCACGCTCAAAGGTGTCTTGCAGCACCGGCACGATCCGGCGTCTCACGGCGCCCGCGATCGCGCCCGCGGCTGTCTCTCCCTGGAGCAGTTCGCCAAGGGCGAGCACAATCCCGCGCCGTGCCGACAGATCGGTCTCTTCCCCAAGCCGCTTCTCCAGCGCCTCCGCGACATCGCCCAGATTCTCCCCGGCAAACGGCCTCACGAAGTGAATCAGATAGCTTCGCGCCCGCGGATCGGGCGAATGAATGAAGATCGGCCAGGCCCGCTCGGGCCGGCCGAAGCGGATGAGCACGGCCGCCGCCTTGGCCTGGCGGATCCCGAGATCTTCGCGCTCGGGGGCAACGAGCGGCATGCCCTCTGGCAGTATCTTGGCGATCTCGGCCTCCAGCAGCGGGGCGATGTCGCCGAAGATCGCCTCGGTCTTCCCGGCCAGGGCTGCAAACTGGCTCGGCTCGGCCGTCATTGCCAGCTCGGCGAGCCGGGCCGGATCGTCTTGGCAATAGTCGGCCAAAATATCGGCTGCCAGCGCCCGCTCGGTCTCGCGGCGCTTGGGATCGGCAAAGATCGGCACGAGCTGCGGCACGAGGGCGTTCCTCGCACCGCGCAGGGAGTCGAGCCAGGCCGCCAGATAGACCGCCGGCACGTTCACCAGATCCGCGGCTACCGCAGGCGCGATCGCGCCCCACGCCTGCCCGTCGGGATCAAACGCTGCCATTGCCGCTGCCGCGCGGAGGCGCTGTGGCCCGGCGGATGGATCGGCCGCGGCGGCCGCAAATCGCTCGGCCAACTGGCCGCCGCGTGGCTCGAGTGCCCGGATGATCGGCTGCACTTCATCCGGCTCGGCCGCGAGGAGCCTTGTGGCAAGGTAGTCTGCCGCGCCGTCGGCAGTGGCTTTTTCCTTACCACCCGCGACGCTCACCACCCCCAGCGCGGCTTTGAGCTTTTGCCCCTCGTCTTCGCCCGTGGCCAGGATGTCGCGGAGGTCCGGAAGCGCAAGGCCGGCATGCGGAGCGAGAGCGGCAACGGCGCCGTAGATCGTGCCCATGTCGGCATTGAGGAGCGTGTTGACCGCCCCCTCGGCCGCGACACGGCGCTCTCTCTCGACCACGCGCGAGCGCACGGCGATCCCCCCGGCCAAAACCATTGCCGCCAAGGCCACCGCACTCAGCCCGCGCGTGCCATGAAGCCGATCGGCGCTGGCCATCATCCGCCGCGCCGCCGGCCGCCAATCGGCCGACCGCGTGAACCAGCGGATTCGCAGCCACTCGAGAAGCCCGGGGAGCTGCTGGGCCTCTTCCTTGCGCTCGGTCCAGTTCGCCGTCCGCTCGGCGAGCACCAGCTCCGCCCGGCCCTTCGCCGTCTCCCGGCGGCCGGCCATCAGCCAGTCGCGAAGCGCCGGCACGAGGTAGTCGTGCGTGAGCTGGTAGTAGCTATCGGACGGTGAGCCGCCCGAGCTTTTCGACGACTCCTCCCCCGGCGGGTCGGTCGGCGTGACCAGGCGCAGCTCGCCGTCGAGGATCCGCATCACGGCGTCGAAGTCGCCGCGTTTTGCCGACGGCGCACTCGATTTCAACAGCTCCGCGGCCGAGCGCTTGTGGCCCTTGATCTGTGTGCCCGACTCCGGCAGCAAGGCCTCGAGCACGCGCTTTGCCGCCGCGGCGTGGGTCCGGTGGGCGGGATTGGCCGAGCGCGAGTCGAAGGCGTCGGCCAGAAACGCCACGCCGATCCGGTCGAGGAGCCGGCGGCTGCCGCCGGCCGTCTCACCGAGGCTGTCGAGCGTGGCCGGTGTCCAGGGGCGCGACTTGACGAGATCGGCAAACAGCGCGAGCTGGACGGGCACCACGCGCTTTTCGTCGCCAGCCAGCCCGGCGATCGCCTGATCGACGAACGCCTTCTCATCCTCGGAAAAGCTCGTCGCCAGACGCGGCAGCCGGCCGAGGCCCTGACCGAAGCGCACGAGCACGTCGCGGGCGTGGTCGGCGGGGAAGATGTCGATCGTAACGCAGTTGGTCCCCTCGACGATCAGCGTCTCGACAGCCTGCATGAATCGAAACGCAGCCAGTCCGAAATCGTCGCGCACCAGTACCAGCGCCTGGAGCCTGCCCCCATCGCACTGGCGCAGCGCCTTGACGAGGTCCTCGTCAGTCGGCTGGGGATGGGCCTGGAGCCACTGCTCGAATTGGTCGAGGACGACCACGACCTTGCCCGCAGCGGAGTCGCGCGCGAAAGCCAGCGCCCCCACGAGGCCGCTGTCGACCGGCACCCCGGGCACCGCTCTGCGCAGTTCCTTGAGGAGCCGCGACTCGGTGTCGTCGGCGGAGGCTTCGAGGACGATCGCCCGCAACCCCGGGCCCAGCCGCGGCACGATCCCCGCCTTGACGAGCGACGATTTGCCGCAGCCGCTCGGGCCGTAGAGCAGGCCGATCGGAAATGTCTTGTCGGGGCCGGACTCGTCGAAGCGCGTCTTCCAGAAGCGAACGCTTTCAGGGAGGCCGTCGCGGCCGCGCGGGCCGGGGAGGAGCTGGAGGAAAAAACCCGCGTCGTCGCCGTCGAAACTGCGCAAACCCTTCGGCACGACCGTGACGTCGGCCGCTTCCGGGGTTTGACGCGACCGCTCGGCGAGCCAGGCTTCGAGGTCGTCGGCGAGCTCTGCCGCCGTCTGGTAGCGCTGGAGCTTGACCTTCGCCAAGGCGCGGAGGCAGATCCGCTCGAGCTCGGCGGAAATCGTCGGGTCGCGGTCGCGCGGCGGCACGGGCCGGGCGCGCGAGACGGCAGCGAGAATTTCGAGCTTCGACCCGCCGGAAAACGGCTGGACGCCGGTGAGCAGCTCGTACAGCACCGCGCCGAGCGAAAACAGGTCGCTCCGGCCATCGACTTTTTCGCCCGCGGTCTGCTCCGGGCTCATGTAGGCCGGCGTGCCGGCGACGTCGGTCTCGGCCAGCGACCGCGTCTGCGCGATCGCCAAGCCGAAGTCGGCGAGAAACGGCGTCGCGCTGGCCTCGTCGATGAGGATGTTGGCCGGCTTGACGTCGCGGTGGATCAGCCCCGCCCCCTGCGTGTGGGCATGGTGCAGCGCCCGCGCGACCGTGGCCACGAGCCGGGCCGCCTCGGCGGCAGCAACGCGGCCCGCCCGGAGCCTATCGCGGAGTGTGGGGCCGTCGATGAATCGACTGACGATGAACGGGGTGGCGTCGTCCGTCCTGCCGACCTCGAAGACCGGCACCAGATGCGGATGGACGAGCGCCGCCGCCTTTTTGGCCTCGGAGAAAAAGCTTTCGGCGGCCGCCGCGACGGCCAGCTTGCCGGGTCGGGGCACCTTGATCGCCACCGGCCGGTCGAGGTCGTCGTCCCACCCCAGCCAGACATCGCCGAAGCCGCCGCCACCGAGATAGCGCACGATCCGGTATTTGCCAATCTGCTTCGGCTTGGCAGGAGGGGGATCGGCGGGAGGCCTGGCCGGGGGATGCCGGCCGGGGGCAGCATTGTCGGCGTCGGGCTCGCCGGGGGGCATGTCGGCCTCGGGGCGCTTGGCGGTCGA
>VGZO01000071.1 GCA_016872555.1 Planctomycetota bacterium | reverse complement strand
GTGTGAACGAATTACCGGCGTCGTTGAAACAATCACAAGTCGTCCTCCGTGACACAGGCGAAACGACGTGCGGCCACCGCCGCCCGCTTGCCTTTCGACGACTCACCGCAATACTTGTGCCGCTCTCGGAAGATGCGATTGCCCTGACCTCGCCCCCCGCCATGTAGGCGGAGTGGAAAAACTTCCCCGCCGGGATGGGCCGGCATGTGTGAAACGCCGCGTAGATATCGCGATTCTGGCCCATCGCAAAGCCAGCGACCGCCTTGTTGTCATTCGCCTCTTCTCCTAGATAAGCGGAGTTGGCGTAGCCTCCCGCGTCGTTCACTCTAAAGTCTTCCCCGGAGCAATCGAAGCGGTCGAGCCCCCCGTGGCCATTACGGATCCAGAACAGGACTTCCGCGTCGATGGATGGACGTTCCTCAGCCGCGGGGCATGTCGCCTGCGGCTCGGCCACTGCCCCGGCGTGATCCCGATGTCCCAGATCACTTCACGCTGATCTCGGCCGGACCGAGGGCCCACACGGTGGGCCGGCCGGTGGGGGCATCGAGGGAGTCGCGGAGAAACATCTCCACCAGCGCCGTCGTCACGCCATGCCGGCGCAGCAGGGTGAGCGTCTCGGCCGACGCGCCGAGCGCACGGATCTCGCTCGAGTCACCGTCGCCGAACAGCGCCGACAGGTCGAGGCCCGCCGACACGACCGGGCGGTGGACCACCGAGAATTTCTCGAGCCCGGCCTTCTTCGCGACCACCGCCAGGCAGTCGTCGAGGCCACCGATCTCGTCGACGAGCCCGGCCTGCTTGGCCTGCGTGCCCGACCAGACCCGCCCGCCGGCCAGGTCGTGGAGCTTCTCGACCGGGATGCCGCGCGACTCGCTGACCAGCTTGAGGAACTTCCCGTAGACGTCGTCGATCGTCTTCTGGAGCTTCGCCTGGTCGTCTTCATTCCAGCCCCGGTCGGGGGCAAACGCCATCGCCGCCTCGTCGAGGGCGATGTTTTCGACATGCAGCCCGACCCGCTTGAGCAGCGACCCGAAACTGAGCTTCATCGAGAACACGCCGATCGAGCCGGTCAGCGTGCCGCGCTCGGCATAGACCGGGACGCCGATGCAGCTCACCCAATAACCGCCCGACGCGGCCACGTCTCCCATCGACACGACGGTCGGCTTCTTGGCCTTGAGCTCGACCAGTGCCTGGCGGATCGCCTCGCTGGCCGTGGCCGAACCGCCCGGGGAGTTGATCCGGACCACGGCCGCCTTGATTTTGTCGTCCTTGATGATGTCCTGGATTTCCTTGACCGTCGGCCCCGAGACGATCGATCCACCGGAGGGCTGCTTGCCGTCGGTGATCGCCCCGGAGAGGTGCATCACGGCGATCGAGTTGTCGGCGACGCGCCCCGACTTCTCCCCGCCGCCCCCCGACATCACCTTCCCCATCAGTTCGAAGACCGACATCTCCTTCTTCGGCTTGGCCGTCGACTCGATCCAGCCGGCATCGCCGCCGATCCAGCGGTTCATCGTCGCCTTGATCGAGCCGTAGGGCGCCAATTCGTTGACGAGGCCCGCGGCGACCGCCTCGGCTGGGAGCAGCACGCGCTGCTTTTGCAGCTCACGCACCTTGTCGGTCGTCAGACCGCGTCCCTTGGCGATCATCGACACCTCGGCGTCGTTCATCGTGCCGAGCATGTCGAGATAGTGCTGCTTGAGGTGCGTGCTCATCGTCGCGTTGACATACGGCTCGACGGCGCCCTTGAAATTGCCGGCGCGGACGACCGACGCCTTGACGCCGAGGAGGTCCATGGCGTCGCGGTAGAAGTAGGACTGCATGGACTTCGACGGCATGTCGACGCCGCCGAAATCGGCCATCGCGACATGGTCGCACGTCGCGGCGACGGCGAGGTGCGTGGGGCCGGCATTTTCGAGCCAGGCGGCGAGCTTCTTGCCGGTCGCCTTGAGCCGGCCGATCCGGCGCTGGAGCTCGTCGAGCTGCGCGAGGTTGAGGTCGAGCGCGCCGTCGGAGAGATCGAAGACGACGTGCGTCACCTTGGCGTTCTTGCCCAGTTCGTCGAGAAGGTCGCAGAGCTTGTAGAAGCTCTTCCGCTTCCCCGGCGCCCCGCCGAGGATCAGGCTGGTGGGGTCGAGCTCGGTCGGACCGACGAGATCGGCATAGCTGCCCGACAGCGGAATCACCTGGACTTGGTTCTTCGGCGCCTCCGGCTTGGGGTCGGCCTTTTTGGCGTCTTGCTTGGGGGCGGACGCCTCTTTCTTGTCGGCATCGGCCTTCGGCGCGGGCGCGGGATCGGCAGGCTTCTCTTCCGGCTTGGGAGCAACGGCGGGATTCGCTCCCTCTGCCGGCTTGGCCTCGGCCTTGTCGGCGGGAGGATCGGCGACGGCCGCGGCGCCCGGCGGCTCGTCGGCCCGGATCACCGCCGTCGACCATGCCGTGGCCGACAGGGCGACCATGAGAAGGACCGGCAGACCACGACCAAAATCACAAGCACGCATCGTTCCATGCTCCCTGAGGCGACCGTCCATCCCGACATCCCCGCTTCCGGTGTGCCTCGGGAACACGCCGTCGGTTCCCGGGGCCGGCCAAAGCTCCAGGAAAGGATAGCTCGGTGTCGGCGGGGGGGAAAACAAACCGGCAGCGGCATGGCCGGGGTGCTGTAGGATGCCGAGGCTTCATTCAACGCGTGCCGAGAGATCCACCGATGGCCGACAAGCCGATCCTGTTTCTGCTCCGGGCCGGGTTTCCCGACCCGTCCCACGGGCCGCACGGCTACTACTGCCCGGAGTGCGCCGTGGTCGCCGGCCTGCTCTATTACCACCCGGAATTGACCCGGGCCCTCGACGTCCGCCAGGTCGATGTCGCCCGGCCGCGGGCCGAGGTGGTGGCCCTGGTCGGCGAGGCCAACCAATCGTGCCCGGTCCTCGTCCTGCCCCCCGGCGACGTGCCGGCCGGTCCGCACGGCATCCACCAGGGGCGGGCATTCGTCGCCGGACCGGAAGCGATCGCGCTGCTGTTGGCGGAGCGCTACGGCACTGCCCGCCCGCACTGACGGCGCCGGCTCGTGACATCGCCGCGGTGAGGATCCGAGGGCTGCCATGGAGACGGGTCCATGTGGGTACGAGCCTGGCTGATCGCCGGCGCGATCGTCGCGGTGAGTGGGTGCGATCGCGCCCCGGAGGTCGCGCCACCCCGCGTGGCGCACGAGGCTGACGACACGAAAGCGGCCGGCGCCACGGCCAGCTCCGGTGAGACGCCGCCGCCCGAGGTCCGCACGCGCGTCCTCGCCCCTCCGGTCGAATGGTCGGATCGGATGCAGGCCGCGGTCGAGGGTGCCAACCGATTCGCCGTCGCCCTCCACCGGCTCCGCGCCGCCGACGGCGGCAACCGTTTCTGCTCGCCGTTTTCGCTCCACGCCGCCCTGGCGATGACCGCCGCCGGCGCGCGAGGGGCGACGCTCGACGAGCTGCGCGCCGTGCTTCACTTGCCCGACGCCGAAGGACCGGCCGCCGTCGGCGACCTGGCGCGCTACTACGCCGCCGGTAGCCCGCACTACGAGTTGGCGGTGTCGAGCGCGCTGTGGGGCCAGACCGGCCTGGCCTGGAACGACCGGTTCGTCACGCTGCTCGACGAGCACTTCGCCGCCGGCTTCCGCACCGCCGACTTCGCCGCCGACCCCGAACGGGAGCGCCAGCGCGTCAACGCCGACGTCGCCGCCGCCACCCGCGGCCGGATCGCGGCGCTCGTGCCGCCCGGCTCGTTCACGGCGCTGACGCGCTTGTGCCTCACCAACGCGATCTTTTTCAAGGGATCATGGCGGACGACGTTCGCCGAGCGGGCGACGGCGCCGCAGTCGTTCCATCGTGCCGACGGGTCGACCGTTGCGGTGCCGCTGATGCACCGTACGGGGACCGAAGCCCACCTCGCCGGCGACGCCTTCCAACTCCTCGCCCTTCCCTACGAGGGAGGCGAGCTCGAAATGGTGATCCTCCTGCCCGCCGAGGCGGGCGCCCTGCCGGCGCTCGAAGCCCGGCTCGACGCCGGCGCCGTCGCCGAGTGGCGAATTGCCGCGGAGCAGGTCGACGTGTCGATCTGGCTGCCGCGATTTCGGCTCGACGACCGGCTCGATGCCCGGGCGGTGCTCGGCAGCCTCGGGGTCGCGACGCTGTTCGTGCCCGGCAGCGCCGACCTGACGGGAATGACCGAGTCGGAGCGCCTGGCCGTGGCGGCGGTGCTCCATCAGGCGTTCGTCGAGGTCAACGAGGAGGGCACCGAGGCCGCGGCAGCCACGGCCGTGATCGCCAACGCCCCGGGCCCCCCGCCGCCGCGGCGCGTGGAGTTCCGCGCCGATCGGCCGTTCCTGTTCCTGATCCGCGACGTGCGCCACGGCACGATCCTGTTCGTCGGCCGCTACGCCGAGCCACAGTGATCGCCGGTGCAGCGGCCGGTCACCGCCGCGCCCGGTACAGCTCGGTGTCGAACGGATCGTCGCTCACCTTCCAGGGCTGGCCGTCGCGCTTCCACATCTTTTCCTGCTCCCCCCGGTTGAACGGGCGGGCACCGACGCGGCCGAACACCGAGAGCTGGTTGCCCGACTCGTCCACCGCCCGGTCGCGGTCCACCCCTTCCGACACCGCCAGCGCCAGGCCCCCCTTCGTCACCGGGTAGGTGGCGACCAGCTCCGGCGTCGGCCGCGGGCTGAAGCCGACGTTGCCGGGCGTGTCGGGGGAGGTGAGCTGGACCACGCGCAGGCCGTTGGCCCCGTCGGCCACGTAGGCGAACTGGCTGACGTACGTGATCCCGAGCTTCACGTCGCGGGCGTCGTTGATGCAGCCACCGCCGTCGAACACCTGGTCGATGAACGGCTCGGCGGGCTTCTCCACGTCGACGATCACCAGACCCTGCGGCCCGCCGGCGACGTAGGCGTAGGTCCGGCCGACATACACCGAATTGGCCTGCGGGAGCGGCACCGTGGCGAGCTTGACCGGCGCGCAGGGGTCGCTGATGTCGAACGTCTTCAGCCCCTCGGCATCGCACACGAAGGCGTGGCGGAACTGGATCGCCACGGAACGCGGCTGGATCACCTCGGGCGCCGGGATCACGGCGAGCACCTCGGGGCACTTCGGCTTGGCCAGTGACACGACGACGATCCCGGCGTTGCAGCAGATCCAGGCCTGCTCGCCGGCGATCGTGATGCTCCGCGCCCCGGTGAGGAGGCCGCGGGGATTCCAGGTCAGGGCGCGCTCGAGGAAGTTGTTGAGCGGGTTACCGTCGAGGAGCGTGCCGGCGCCGACGAGGATCAGCCCCTCCTCCAGATCGGTCACGTAGAGGTAGGCGTAGAGCTCGTGGACGCTCCCCTCGAAATTGGCCGGGTCGTGGGTCCGCGTCGGGTCGGGGGCGGTCGTCGCCGGAGCGGCGACGCCGGTGGCGTAGGTGGTCTTCACGTAGAACTGCTGGCCGAGCGGCGACACCGGCGCGGTCGTGATCCGCTGCGAGAATCCCTTGTTGTCGATGAACGCGATGTCGAACACGCGCAGGCCGTCGGCCCCGCAGGCGGCATAGAGATATTCGCCGCGGTGCTGCACCTGGAGCACCTCGCGCGTCTTCAGCGGCTGGAGGATCCGCGCGCCGATGTCGGCCGCGGCATGGTGGTAGGCGTGCGGCAGCAGGCCGCCGGCGGCGCCGTGGCGGGCGAAGTCGTCGGGATAGGCGATCCGGTGGAAGGAGCTGCCGATCACCACCTGCGGCTCGTCCTGCTCGGCGACCACGACCCCGGCGAGGCCGCCGGTTCCCAGCGCCGTCCAGGCATAGCGGCCGATGAAGTTGGTGGCGTTGGTGCCCTGCATCAGGAGCTGCGCGATGATCGCGTTGTTGTCGTCGGCCTTCGCCAGATGGCAGTCGGTGCACATCTTCGTCTCGTGCGTCCCGGCGCGGAGGCGCGAGAAGTCGTCGGACGGGCCGCGGCCCGGGCCGCCGCGGACGGTGTGGGGGACGTTGGTGCTGAAGGCGATGCCGCTGAACCCCTCGGCGGAGATCGTCTGCTGCTGGACGTAGATCGACTCGCGGAGGTTGTTGTAGGAGCCGACGTGGATCGCGCAGCTCGAGCGCGAGGGGTTGATGCGATTGCCGGTGGCGTTGCCGTCGCGGGCGAGCATGTAGACGTCGTCGCGCAGCGTCTGGAAGTTGTACGAGGTGAGGTTGCGCGACACGTCCCCCTCGTAGTGCAGCGACGGGGCCTTTTGGTTGGCACGCTGGACGAGATGGCAGCCGAAGCAGCTCGGGTTCCACGAGCTGTGGCAGGCGATGCAGCTCATCAGGTCGTTGCGGTGGGCACAGTCCGCGGGGGGCACGTCGCCCCCCCACTCCATCGCGCCGTCCTCGGCGACGCGGACCGTCTTGGCGAACGCCGACAGGGCGTTGTAGTGGTCGCTCTGCGGATCGACCGTGGCCTTCGTCTGGACGATCTCCCAGGTCAGGTCCTCCTCGACCATCGAGTTCTGGTAGATCCGGTCCCCCTCGACGACGAACCGCCGCTTGCCCGACGGCGTCCGCAGCGTGCGCAGGTCGCGGCCCCCGTCGGGGCTCGACGTGTCCGACGCCGGGCCGCTGGTGCGGAGCGTGGCGACCCGGTCGACGGTGCCGTGGCAGTCGATGCAGCTGATCTCGATCGCCGCCCGGACCTCGCCGTAGAGCTTGGTGTTGCCGTGCATGTCCTGGATGAAGTGGCAGTCGATGCAGTGCATCCCCTTTTCCATGTGGATGTCGAGGAGGTGCACCGGGAGGCCGTCGCGCTCGTGGGCGATCGCCGCCTCGGCGCGGCGGATGGCGTCGGGGCCCTTGCCGTCGGCGCCGCGGTAGGTTTCGCGGATCTTCTCCGGCATCTTCACCGCGGCCCGCAGCGCGGGATTGCCCGCGTCGGCGACCGGCTCGCCGCGGTGGTCGAGGAGGTTCCCCTTGCGGTCGTGTTTGAACACCGCGCGGTACGCCCAGCCATGGCCGTGGAAATCGGCGAACTGCGTCTGCTGCGTGCGCTCGTTGAGGTCGGTGAGGTTGGCGAGGAACTCGGGATCGGCCAGCAGGTTCTTGGCCGCCGACTGATTCGGGTTGCGGAACTGGACGGCGAGCTTCTCTTCGGAGCTGGGATAGCGCTGCGCGGCGGGGTAGACGAGGGCGGCGTCAGTCTCCTCGTCCCACCACATGTAGCCGATGTAACTGTTCATCACGGTCGTGCCGGGATGGATGTGGCACACCATGCACTGACTGGTGGGGATCCCGTTGCCCGGAGCGAACTGGTGGTGGATCGGGTGGCCGCTCTCCCCCTTGCGGATCATCGGATCGGGGGAGAAGCTCTCGCCGCGGTTGCCATAGACGGCATACGGCCCCGAGTGGACCGGCGAGCGGTCGTTGGCATAGACGACGTGGCAGCCGGTGCAGCCGCTGGAGCGGTAGTCCCCCGGCTGGTCGTTGGTGCCGAGGAAATTGAGCGTCGGGTCGAAGAGGCGCGTCTTCGTCAGGCCGACGAACACCGGGTCGGTGCGGTTCTCGGTGCCGAGGCCGCGGTTGGCCAGCCGGGTGCGCGGCCGCCCCGGCTCCTCGAGGCGCTCGGGGTTGCCGACCTCGGGGCGGAAGCGGCCGCCGCGCTCGAAGATCCGCAACACGTTGCCCGGCTGCGAGCGCTCGAAGCGCGGGAGCGGATCGAGGTAGCGGAGGATCGACTCGCGGTCGACCTCGTCCTGCGTCGGCGGCGGGACGGTCTGGAGGCGCTGCCCGATCCCCTCGGTGCTGTAGCTCTCGCCGAACAGCGGCTGCTTCGAGGGGACGGCGCCGTTGTTGTAAAGGGCCGCGCCCCACAGCATGCAGCCGTGGGTCATCATGCTCTTGCGCACCTGGAGCACGACCGACGCGTGGCACCCACCACAGGCCTGGTGGGCAACGCGCAAGTCACCGGGATTGACGAACCGGACGAACTCCGGCGACTCGTGGTTGAGCAGCGTGTAGCTGCGGACGGGATTGGCGGCGCCGGGCCAGTTCTCTGGCTCCTTGGGGTGGACGTGCGCCGCTTCCTTCGTGAAGCAGTCGGCATTGCCGCCGTGGCAGTCGGTGCACCCCAGTCGCACGGCCGGGCTGCGGTGCATGTCGCCGACGCCGGCGTGGCAGGAGACGCAGCCGTGGCTTTTGCGGAGCGCTTCCTCGGCGCTCTGGCCGGTCCAGTCGGGACCGAGGAGGTGATCGGGCAAGGGCAGCGGATCGGCGGGGTCGACGGGAGGATGGGCCCGGTGCGGAGAGGCCGGCGCGACGTGCGCCGCGCCCCGCACGCCTGACGTGGCCCCCGGCTCCGCGGCCGGACGGAGCGGATTGACCGGGGCCGGCAGGGCAGCGGGCGGCTCGGCGCGGGTCGCGGTAGCGAACAGCGCGATGCCGAGGCAGGCTGTCAGCGCACGACGCAAAGCCACAGCCCGCACGCCCCGATCGAACCCCGGCGGATGCATGCGGTCTGGCTCCCCGCTGGCAAGCGACGACACCCGATCACGTCGCTGGAAGGGGGCGGAGGCTAGCCAGGAGGGCAAATGGTGTCGAGGTGTTCTCGGCGCGGGTCGGTCACAGTCGGCCCTGCCGGAGGACAAGGCTGGCTGGGGGGAATGGGAGGGCCGCGCGGGGATCGAGAGGGGCGCGGAGTGAAAGATCGAGAGGAGCCTCGGCTCGGGCTCTGCAGAGGGGACGCGGGTCCCTGACCGGGGTGGATGCGGGGATGACGCCAGCCGTGCGAGTGGTGCGGTTTTTTTGCAGGGCCTGGCGGCGTCGCGGCGATGAATTCCGAGGACCTCGGGTCGCCCCACGGAAGCGAAGCATGCGACCGACACTGTTGCCAGAGACGACATTCGCCCGGCCCCGCCGTCGCTCGCCGTGGCTCCTCGCGCGGGCGTCGTGCGGCACCTGCGTGGCGTTCGTCGTAGCGATTGGCGCGGCCGCGTCGGGGGTGGCGGCCGATCTGTCGCCGCCGATGGGGCGGCCGGCGACCGAACGGCACCAGTTCCAGGGAAACCAGTTCACCCGCGCGGGCAATCCGCAGTGCCTGTCGCCATTTGCCAAGCCGACCGAGTCACCGCACGAAACCGGCTACTTCATCGGGGGCGGGGCGCGCACCCGGGCACGCCACGGGCAACAGCGCCGCGTCGATGATGGAACGTGGGGGACCGACTACGTCGGGATCCTGTTCCACAAGCACATCGAGCTCAACTGGTGGCACGGCAGCCGCTTCCAGGGGGGCGGCCTCGGTTACCGTACCGTCGGGCCGCGCCGGTAGCGGCACCGGCGCCGAGCATTCACTTGCCCGGCAACTGCCAGACGGCCGAGAACTCGTGCGGCGGGTGGACCATCGCGTCGACCGACCGCGACAGCAGCACGAGCGCCGGACCGTCGTCGGGAAACCGCTCGAGGAGCGTCCCCAATCCCCCCGCCGCGCGACGGAAGTCCGCTTTCTCGAAACAAGCCAGCGCCTCTTCGTAACGCGAGAACAGTTCCTTCCGCCCTTCGTCGCCGCCGCAGTCGAGCTCGAACAGGTCGACCGGCCCGGCGATGTTGACGACGCGCACGCTGCACAGCCGGCGGAGCAGGAACGAGTCGTCGAGTTGCCGACGTGTGGCCCCGGTGACGACCGCCGGCACGCGCAGGTACTTGGTCGTCCCTTGGACGCGGCTGCCGAGGTTGACGCCGTTGCCGAGGGGACCGTACTTGAATTTCTGCTTCGACCCGGTGTTGCCGACGCAGGTCCGGGAGGTGTTGATCCCGATCCCGACGTCGGTCCGGCAGCCGATCTCCGCCTGCCAGCGCTCGTTGATCGCCTGGAGGCGGTGCCGCATCCGCCGCGCCGCTCGGCAGGCGCGGATGGCATGGTCGGGCTGCGACGTGGGTGCCCCCCACATCGCCAGCAGTTCGTCGCCGACGTAATCGACGACCACGCCACCGGCCTCGACCACCTCCGCCGACAGCTCGGTGAGGATATGGTGGATCCAGTTCATCGTCTTGACAGGCGCGAGCCGCTCACTGACGGCGCTGAACCCACGGATGTCGCAGAACAGCACCGTCACGTCGGTCTCGCGCCCCTCGAGCATGCCGGGGTTCTTCTCCAGCTCCTCGGCGAGCTCACGGCTGAAGAACTGGGCGAACGTCGCCCGCTGCTCGTTCTTCTGCCGTTGCTCGTCGAGGCGCGACAGGCCGGTGGCGACGCCGCTGGCGAGCGTCTCGACGAGCAGCTGCTCGAGATGCGAGATCGTCGGGTTCTCGTCGGACTGCGGCTGTCGGGAACGGTGACCGTAGAGGACACCGATCACCGCTCCGGACCGGTCGAGGATCGGGGCCGCGACGACCGCCTCGATGGCCGCCTGGTTGGTCATCATCAAGTCGCCACCGGGCGAGGGGAGCTCGCGGATCGATTGCTTGGAGGAGCGGACGCGGTCGCACAGCGACCGACTCGGGCGCGTCGCGGAGTTGCCTGGCGAGTAGAGATCGACCAGCCGGAGATCATCCCCCTTGGCGACGAACACGGCCCCGACGTCGAGGCCGATCAGATCGACCACCGCCCGCGTTGCCTTCCGGTAGAACTCCTCGGTGTGGGCGGCGCTCTGGAGAAGGTCGATCACCCGCCGCCACCATCCGACCATCGAATCGGCCTGGTCGCCGGGCATTCCCGCCAGCAGCGTGGAGAGATTGACCGTCGCCTCGGGGGTCACCGTAGCGGCGGCGGGCGTGGGGCGGGGCTCGGCGGCGTGAACCGCGACGCGCAGCGTCTCCGCTTCGGTCTTGATGGAGAGCGTCACCGGCAGGGGCAGATCGGCCGACTGGGTCGTCTTCACCGCCTCGCGCCCTTCGACGGCCACGTCGAGCGATTCGCTCTTGTTGGTGACCCGCACCCGGTCGCCGTCGAGCCGCGCCAGATGAACCTGGCGACGGGAGACCGACTTCTGCTCCTGGGGGGCGATCGGCAGCCGAAAGAAACCCGGACTGCGGTGGGGGACGAACAGTTTTTCGGTGGCACCGCGCGCGTCGACGCGCCCGAGCTCGACGATCGTGTCGGCCGCGCCTTCGAAGCACGGCGCCGAGGCGGTGCTGCGGTGCACGACCAGCCACAGCGGGCTCGTCACGGGTGGCGCTCCTTCCGGCAGACGTCGGACCGCGAGCCGAGGGCGGTCGAACCTCCGGGGTATGCTCGGAGGGCGTCGCAGGACCGTCAAGCTCCCACGGGAGTGAGGCGGGCGGTGAACCGACGGGGTGGTGCGGTGGTACACTCGAGGGCGTATTCATCGAGCCTTGCCCCGCTCCCGGAGGAACGAATCATGAGACCGCGCCGCCTCGCGCGTGAGGTCTGGCGGTGGACGGCCCACACCACGGGTGGGCCGATCGCCCGGCTCGTGGCCGGCGGCACGATCGCCATGGTGTGCGCCGGTTGTGGCACGCGCACCGCGCCGGCACCGGCTCCCGCGCCGGCGCTCCCCGCGGCGTCCGCCGCGCCGGCAGCGGAGGCGACCGCCGACGAGGGGCAGGTGGCGACCCGCGACATCATCCGCAAGTCGCTGCCCCCCGATTCGGTGTCGATGGTGCTCGAGTACACCGTGATGCTCCTCGATGCCAACGGCAACGAGAAAGCGGTCGATCCCCACGACCACACGTTCAAGCTCGGTGACGAAATCGCCGTCAGGATCAAGCCCGACGACGATGTCTACGTCTACGTGTTCAACCGCGGTCCGACCGGGACACTGACGATCCTCCTCCCGACCAGCAGCGAGCAGCCGCCGCGCGTGACGAAGGGGCAGGAGATCTCGCTGCCGGAGGCCGACTTCTTCCAGTTCGCGGCGCCCGCGGGGAAAGAGGACCTGCTCGTGGTGGCGACGTACGAGCCCTCCGACAACGTCCGCCTCCTCGCCCGCAACACGTTCGCCGCCCAGTCGGCCGAGAAGGATCGCCTCGAATCGAAGGCCGGCGGCGACGACACCGCCGCGAAGGCTGCGGCCGACAATCTCGCCAGCCATGCCGTGACCCGTGGCACGAGCCAGCGGATCGGTGCCAAAGCCCCGTCGCGGGCCAAGACGCATGTCTTCCCGCCGGAAGCCGGTGCCGTGTCGAACCTGGCGGTCACCTACGGCGCCGCGGGGGCCGGCAAACCGGAGATGGTCCTCACCATCCCGCTGGTCTCGAGCGCCGCCGAGGGCGGGGCAGCTCCCGCACCCTGACGCGCGGCTTCCGCGCCGCGGTCATGGGCGCGACGTGACACGACACGACGGGCGGAGAGGCGATGGACAGTCCCACGACGGTCGAGCGACGGACGACGCCCGCGGAACCGATCCCGGGGCCGCTGCCGATCGTCCTCCCGGCGTTGCTGCTGTGTGACTTCGGTCACCTCGCCCACGAGGTTCAGCGCCTCGAGGCCGCGGGGGCCGCGGCGCTCCACCTCGACATCATGGACGGCCGATTCGTGCCGCAGCTCACCTACGGCCGCGTCGTCGTCGAGGCGGTGCGGCGGGCGACCCGGCTGCCGCTCGAGGTCCACCTCATGGTCGACGATCCCGACCGGGTTGTCGGCGAGTATGCCGGTGCCGGAGCCGACATCCTCACCGTCCACGTCGAGGCCCTGGTCAATCCGGCCGTGACGCTCGGCAAGATCGCCGACCATGGGATCCGTGGCCATCTCGCCGTCAGCCCGGGGACACCCGTCGAACGCCTCACCCCCTGGCTCGATGCCTGCGACGGCGTACTGGTGATGAGCGTCGAGCCGGGTCTCGGCGGGCAGGCGTTCGAGCCGTCGGCACTTGACAAGCTCCGTTGGCTCGCCGCGCGGCGCGGGGTGGGCCGGCGCCTCCGGCTCGGAGTCGACGGCGGCGTCAACGCGTCCACGATCGGCCCCGCCGCCGCTGCCGGCGCCGAGCTGATCGTCGCCGGAAGCGCCGTGATCCGTGCTGCCGACTATCGCTCGGCCCTGGCCGACCTCGAGGGGCGGGCGCGAGCCGCCGCGGCGAAGTCCCCGAGTTGATCCGCCGGACAGAGACGGTTCCCGAAACGGCGCTGCCGGCCGCGGCACCGGCCACTACACTGCGGTCGATCCCGGGATCGTCAGCCCCGGCCCCCCGGATACCTGGTCGATGGAACCTGCCGCCCCTCACCACGCCGACGGCGGGCCGTCGGGCCCGGCGGCCCGCGGACCTCGTCCCAAGCGGGCGGTGCCCGAGGGGCTGTGGCAGAAGTGCGACGGCTGCCAGGCGACGATCTACCGCAAGCAGGCGGCCGCGCTGCTCAACGTCTGCCCGCAGTGTGGTTTCCACTGGTACGTCTCCGCCGCCGAGCGCATCGGCCAACTCCTCGACGACGGCACCTTCGAGGAGTGGGACGCGACCCTCCGCCCCACCGATCCGCTCGGTTTCCGCGACAAGAAGGCCTACGCCGAACGCCTCGTCTCCGAGCAGCGCCGCACGGGGCTGTCGGACGCCGCCCTCACCGGCACAGGCATGATCCGTGCCCGGCGGGTCGCCTGCGGCGTCACCGATTCGTCGTTCATCATGGGAAGCATGGGGAGCGTGGTTGGCGAGCGGCTCACCCGGCTGGTCGAAAGGGCCACCGCCGACCGGCTTCCGCTGATCATCATCAGTGCCTCCGGCGGCGGGGCGCGGATGCACGAGGGGATCCTGTCGCTGATGCAGATGGCCAAGGTGTCGGCAGCGCTGGCCCGCCACTCGGCCGCGGGCGGGCTGTTCATCTCGGTGCTCACCAATCCGACGATGGGGGGCGTGGCCGCCAGCTTCGCTTCGCTCGGCGACCTCGTGTTCGCCGAACCTCGGGCGCTGATCGGGTTCGCCGGCCCGCGGACGATCAAGGCGACGATCCGAGTCGAACTGCCGAAGGGGTTCCAGACGAGCGAATTCCTCCTCGAGCACGGCTTCATCGACCGGATCGTCGCCCGGCCGCAGCTCAAGAGCGAGATCGCCCGGGCGATCGACTACTGCGGCGGCTGACGGCCACCCGACCTTGAGCAGGCTGCCGACAAAGTGATCGGCCGCCGGATGCGGCCGAGGGCGACCCGGGAAACCCTCGGCGTTTTCCGCGGTCGCCCGAGTGGACAAAGGCCACGGATGGCTTTGTCCACGGACAGTCAGAAACGGCTCACGAACCCGGCGAAGCCGCCGTGGACGAGCGTGCTGGAGCCGGCGGAAATCGTCTCCAGCGCCCCGGGTGAGACGAGCACCGGGGGCC